>CADCOX010000046.1 GCA_902803195.1 uncultured Bacteroidales bacterium | reverse complement strand
AGAAAAGAAAGAGAAGCAACTGTTGTTGAAAAACAATAATAAAAACAAAGACGACAAAAGTTGCGGCAACACCAATCTTTGTTCTTCTTCAGACGATAAAATCGCCATGAAGCGAAAGCGCGTGCTTTCGCTTTGTGAAAAGTCGATAGACGAGCGTAAGCAGAAGTTCGGCGAGGAATTTCTGGCTTTCATGGCTAAGCCCTGCGGAAAGAGCGAAAACAGGTGGATAGAACTGAAGAATTATATCGATAAAAACGAGATTCCCGCATACTTCACCTCGACGTCGCTGACGCTGGAGTTCATGAGCCATTGGTGCCAGGAAGTGATCATGTCCGACAATGACGGCGAGGATGTAGGGACCGTGCTGCTTTTCGAGACCGAGAAGGGGTGGAACTGGTGGAAACGCATCACAAGTTTTGTGAAGCGCGGCTACGAGATCAAGCTGGACGTGGATGCCCGCAAGGCTCAGCGCGAGGACCTGCTGGCGGTGTCGAAGGCCCGTAGGCATACGGCCGAAAGCAATAGTCAGAAAGCATTTGCGCAGACTGTGAAAGCGAATCTCGAAGCCAGCATTAACAACGAAGAGACCGACGTCAACAATGCACGACTGGAGGTCGGATTCTCGCATTTCATTAAACTGTTCGATGTGAAAGCTAATCTTCATCTCGCACAACAAGAATGGAAGAAGCTTTCTAAGAGCGAAAAGATAGCTGCCATCAAGGGCGCTCAGCCTTATTGCATGTATTGCAATGATGAAAATATCAAGATGGTGAATCCTGACACTTACCTTCGCAATCACAGGTGGAAGGACGAGATTCCGGACGAATACTATGTATATTACGACGATGAAGAAGAGGAAACCGAAGAGGAAGGCATTCGTTTCATCGAACATGTTTATGCAGAAATCGAAGAGGAGCTCGACAAGAAGTCTAAGCAGCAGCCACAGAAACTGAAGGCATAGCAAACCGACGATGAGGCCAGCGACTGCTCTCGACAAGCCGACCTCCGGCAGGCTCGAGCGCGAAGGCGAACTCTCACGTCGGTCGGCAGAAAACAGAATTTATTCTCTTCTTTGCAGAAATATTTCCGAATATCCACAACCATTTCCGAATTATTGATTATCTTTGCAGCGGAAAACAACTCATAACATCAAACCACAATGGAAAGTATTCTCGACAATCGAACTGAACTCAAACACGTAGTAGAACAAGTGGCCGAAGTGGCCGGCTATCTCTGGCAGAAGGGATGGGCCGAGCGCAACGGAGGTAATATCACGGTGAATATCACGGAACAGGTGGACGAGGCCGTGCGAGCGCTGCCGGCCATCTCGCCCGTCTATCAGATCGGCACTACCCTGCCCCACCTGAAGGGCTGCTACTTCTATTGCAAGGGGACCAACATGCGCATGCGCGACCTCGCTCGCTGGCCGATGGACAACGGCTCCGTCATCCGCATCCTGGACGACTGCGCATCCTACGTCATCATCGCCGACAAGCCCGTGAAGCCGACCTCAGAACTGCCTTCGCATCTGGCCGTTCACGACTATCTGCTGGCCAAGGGCTCGCCTTATCGCGCCAGCCTCCACACCCACCCCATCGAGCTCGTGGCACTGACCCACAACAAGCAGTTCATGGAAAAGGATGTCGCCACGCGAGTGCTTTGGTCGATGATTCCCGAGACGAAGGCTTTCTGCCCGCGCGGACTCGGAATGGTACCGTACATGCTGCCTTCGAGCGTGGAACTCGCCGATGCCACCATCGACGCCATCGATGCTGATTATGACGTGGTTATGTGGGAGAAACACGGCGTCTTTGCCATCGACACCGACATCATGAGCGCCTTCGACCAAGTGGACGTCCTCAACAAAGCGGCCCTCATCTATATCGCCGCCAAGAACATGGGATTTACGCCCGACGGCATGACGGACGCTCAGATGAAGGAGCTCAGCGACGTCTTTGGCCTGCCGAAATAAACGAGGGAAATGGCGCGCGTGCCGTTAGGCCTGCGTTGAAAGCAATGGCCGCGTACCTAACGGCACGCGCACGGTGGCTCATAAAGAGGAGAGAGAGGCGAGGCCTAAGCTCCGCGCACAGCGGCGGCTCCATGAGGAGAGAGAGGCGAGGCCAAAGCCCGCGCGCACGGTGGCTCATAAAGCCCCTCAGTTTGCTGCTAAAGCCACTGTGGCGCGTGCCATCAGGTACGCGCGCCCATTCAGCCCCCATTGAGCGAAGGTACGCGCGCCTTTATCCGTCCATACGCAAGCGCTTGTCTCAATAGTGAGACAAGGCTGAGCGAATATACGCTCAAGTCCTTGCATACTATACGCTCAAGCCTTTGCGAATATACGCTCAAGCCCTTGCATACTATACGCTCAAGCCCTTGCATACTATACGCTCAAGCCTTTACATATATACGCTCAAGCCCTTGCGAATGTACGCTCAAGCCCTTACATACTATACGCTCAAGCCCTTGCGTCTGTACACTCAGTCCTCTTCAAAGTCGTAGCGATCAAGGAGTTTGCCGCATTTTGAGCAAAACACTTCATGGCGATAAATCGTGCCACCACAATCATTGCAGCGATAGGTTCGCTGAGGTTTCTTAGGCTCGTTATTCTCTTCCATAGGTAGATTTAGTTGTCAGTTCTGACGGCAAAGATAGGGAAAAATCCGATAGGAATGCGAAAATGGCGCATAAAAATGAGAAAAAAGGCAGAAGAAGCCAAAAGAATCGCCTCGAGACGGCCGTGCATCGGCCTAAACGACTATATTTTCAGACCAAAACCGACTAAAACACCTTCGACATGATTTCCGAATCAACAAGAAAAGCGTTCACCCTCTGCGTGCTTGCCCTCGGCAGCATCCTCTTCGCAACGGCACAGACGAAATGGCTCGACCCTCTGCAGCAGAGTCAACCCGTGGTGCAGGGCCGCTGGTGGAGCGACGAGCTGCGCTCCAACTACCACCGCCTGCCCGACCGCGCCAAGGAGCACGTCCGCGCTGCCGTATGGAACCTCTCACGTCAGTCGGCAGGACTCTCCATCCGCTTCCACTCCAACGCCCCGTCCATCCGAGTACGCTACCGGGTGACGGGCGGCCTCAGCATGTTTCACATGCCCTCGACAGGCGTCTCAGGCTTAGACCTTTACGCTACTGACGCCGACGGACGCCTGCGCTGGTGTGCCAGCAGGTTCAACCTCTCGTTCAAGGATACCATCAACTACGAATTCAAGGATATCACGTATTTCACGGGCGAGGACCGCGGCTACGATTTCGAGCTCTTCCTGCCGCTGTACAATGAAGTAGCGTGGATGGAAATCGGCGTCGACGAGGGCCGCGAACTGCATTTCCTTCCCGCCAGCACGGAGGCCCCCATCGTCGTCTACGGGACGTCCATCGCCCAAGGCGCCTGCGCCTCGCGAACGGGCATGGCATGGACCAATATCGTCAAGCGCGAGACCGCCTGCCCGCTCATCAACCTCGGCTTCTCGGGCAACGGACTGCTGGAGGAGGAGGTCTTCAACTACCTGGCCGAGATACCTGCTAAGCTCTTCATCATCGACTGCCTGCCGAACCTGTCTACGGAGCGCACTGAGTTCATCTACGACCGTCTGCTGCGGGGCGTCGACATCCTGCGACAGAAGAGCCAGGCGCCCATCCTGCTCGTCGAGCACAACTACGCCAACGGAACGAGTTCGCAGCAGGCCGTCGACTGGTACACCGGCTCCAATGCCGAGCAGCGCCGCGCTTACGAGGCCCTCTTGGCCAAAGGTGTCACGGGCCTCTACTACCTGAGTCATGACGAACTGGCCTTCACGCAGGAGTCAATGGTCGAAGGTGTACACCCCAATGACCTCGGCATGCGGCAGTACGCCGACGCCTACATCCGCAAGCTCGCTGAGATTTTCCCGTAGGGGTCGAAGGTCGAGGGTCTAAAGCCTAAGGTCAAAGGTCGAGAGCCTTCACCTCTTTTCTCTTGTTGGCCCAGAACATGCCTTGAAGGATTAAGCAAGTGCCGACAAGAAAGTAGACGGTTATCTGCTCCCGCAACACAACCCACGCAAAGAGAACTGTCGTTACAGGGTTGAAATAGACGTAGTTAGTGGCTTTCATGGCGCCTAACTTCTTCAAGACCCAGTTCCACGCGATAAAACAAACCATCGAGGCGATGCAGCCCAAGAACAAGAGGTTAGCCAGGATGTCGGGGCGAAAGACCGTTGACCACGAGGGGAAGCCCGGCCGCAGCATGAAATAAGGAATCATCGACACTAAGCCGTAGAAAAAAACCTTACGCGTGATGAAAAGCGTATCGTAACGCTTCGACGCGGGAATGAACAGCAGCGAATAGACCGCCCAGCAGAGGCAAGCCGCGAAGGCCAGCGCATCGCCTTTGGGTGCCAGATGCAAGACGAAATGGCCGTTCAGCACCACAATCGCCACGCCTACCGCCGCCATCAGCGTACCCAAAATCTGAATGGGCTGCAGGCGCTCCGACTTATAAAAAGCCGAGATGAGCAGCGCCGCAAACAACGGACAGAGGCAGACGATGAGGGCGGTATTGGTGGTCGTGGTGTAATTCATCGCGCTATTCTCGGTCAGGAAGTAGAGCGAACCACCGGTGACGCCCAGAGCCATCATCAGCAGCTCATCCTTCACCGAACCTGCCAACAGCCGAAACGAAGGGCGCGTCAGCGCGAACGCCAACAGCAAAACATATCCGATGATGAACCTGAGCGTGAAGATCTGAGCTGGCGTCAAGCCATTCAGCAAGAGCAGTTTCGTGAAAACGAAAGTCGAGCCCCAGATAGCCACCACCAGGAAGGCCACTAAATGATACCAAATCTGATTACCTCTCATCTTTTTGTCCAAGGGTTTACTGAAATCCGTTGCAAAGGTAAGCTTTTTTTGTCAATCATTCTGCTTGTAAGGGTCAGAAAACGTCGGCTCGGCCGCTACAGGCAGTTCGAAGTCGTAGTAATCGTCGTACTCCGTAGGCTTCGGGGCAGGCCGTTCGCGCAGTCCAATCTCGCGGAGCGTATTCACGAGCGCCGTCAGCGTCTGTTCGCGCTGCGCTCCCTTCAACTCGCACTCCCAGACGGTCACCGTATGCCATCCCATCTCGCGCAGCCGCTCCAGTGTCTGCTGGTCGCGCTCGCGGTTGCGCCTAATCTTGGCCACCCAGAAGGCGCGGTTCGTATGCGGAATCTTGCAGCAAGCAGAGCTCAACAAGTCTACGGGCAGCTGTTCGTCGGTGCCTTCGCCCCCCTCTCCTGCCCTCGTCTCGACAACCCTATGCCCATGCCAGAAGCAGCCGTTCACGAACACACACGTTCGGTAGCGCCGCAACACCAAATCGGGATGGCCGGGCAGACGGCGGTCGTTCAGCCGATAGCGGAAACCGCTATGCCACAGCCAGCGCCGCACCGTCCACTCGGGGGTGGTGTTGCGCGACCGGATGGCTGACATATTCTGATGTCTATCCACAGGCATAGGCTTTGACTCGACTACACGAACGGCTATATGTCGGTGACGACGTCTCCGTCGAAGGTGATGGCGTCGCGGTACTGCCCACGGACGTAGATGGACGCCTTGCCCGTGTCGTAGACCTCCACGACGTAGTCGTAAACGTCCTCGACGGTCTTGACCCGAATGTCGAGCCGAGTGTGATTAGACTTCATGCGACTCTCGTGGTAATCCAGAATGGGTGCCTCAAAATTCAAGCCTATAGGCGTCGGCAACACCGAGGTCCGATAGACGCGGCCGAGGTAAGGCAAATAGCTGACCAGCGTGTCGCCTTTCACCTCGAGTTCCCAACCGAAAGAGACGGTTCGCGTGCCATAACGAGCCGAACTCATGGACGTTACGCTGATGCGCAACTGGCGCGAGGCCAAGGCCTCAGCCACCGCCTGCTGCGTACGAGCCCGCCGCTCGGCGCGCTCCTGCTGGGACGCACAACCGACGAGCGCCAACGCGAACGCGAGCCATAGAATACGCTTTCCAAATGCTCTCATAAAGCTGTCATCAATAGGTTTTTCGCTGCAAAGATAGTGATTTATGCGGATATGCGTGCAAATTGAGGAGGAAAAAGTGGACAAGGATGGAGGTTTTCTCGGCGACTAAATCGCCGAGCGCTATCGAACTGCGGCAAAAGGGCCGAAAACGCCGACAAACTAACGGCGCTGGTAGACGCGAACCCAGTCGAAACGCGTGCTATAGACATAATGGACATCGGCAGGCTTAGCCCAAGTGCCATCGCCAACGCTTTGATTGAGAATGAGATAGAACGGATGGTTGAAAGGCCATTGCCCGTTGGCTACAGCATCGGGGTCAGTGGACCGACGATAGGAGCCGACGGGGCTGCCGTCGACCGTCCAAGTCATGGAATCCTCGGTCCATTCGAGTCCGTAGATATGCCATTGTCCAACGGTCGTAGGACGCTAGAAGGAGTGCCGCGGTTCGTTGCGATGGCCGAGGTTGTAGGTCCAATGGGAATGGACGGTATGATAGGAAGTGTCCTGAGTGTCAATCGTTTCGAAGATGTCAATCTCGCCGCCGCGCGGCCATCCTTTGCAGGGCGGCTGAGGCATCATCCAAGCTGCAGGGAAGTTGCCTGCGTGCTGATCGGTGCGTAGTCGCACCTCCACCTTCCCGTAAGTGAACGAGAAGTGATCGCGGGTCTCTACGGCGCCTGTAAGCATAGTGGCGGGAGCCGTCGTTTTGCTGAGGTCCAAGATGGCACGGCAGACAAGGCTGCCATCCTGGATGTAAGCTACGGCGAGCGTATCGCTTATCCACCGGCTCCAGGTGGCACCCTCGCGAGGGCAGGACTGCCATCGGGACGGGTCGGGACGGCTTCCGTCTGGAAGGTCAAACTCATCGGCGAAAATCAATTCGAAGCCGTCGTCATCAGTTACGCTCTGCGCGTAGGCCGTGAGCGCGAAAAACACAAGCGTAAGAAGAGGCAAAAGCATGCGAAGGAAAGTTTTCATAGCCCTGGATGTTTATTGGTTATGCTTTGAATTTATGGGAGTTATGAGTAGTTAAGGCACTCGCGAAAATTGAATTATTCGTCATCCACCTCTTCCCACGGACGGAAGGGCAATTCGAGTTGCACCCACTGCTCTGTGAGCCCGTCGGCAGCATTCTCAGCGAGCGCATGAGCGAGGGCGCTCTCCTGACTGGCCGAGTAGCTGACCGTCAACCCGATAAGACGAACGGACAGCACGGCCGCCTGCGAGTCATAGAACAGCTGCCGCGCCAACGGGAGGATGGCATCAGCATCGGCGGCGATGGTCTGCTGACCCTCAAGCGTGAGGCTGCGCGTGATCTGATGGAAATCCGCGAATTTCACCTTCAGCGTGAGCGTCTGTCCTTGGAAATGAGTCCGTTCGAGGCGGCGAACGAGTTCGTCGGCAGCTTGAGCGAGCGCCTCTTCGAACTCCTCCTCATGCTGGAGGTCATGCTCGAACGTGCGCTCGCAACCGACCGACTTGCGGATGCGCGTGGGCTGAACGGGACGATTGTCGATACCGCGGGCAAAGTTATAAAGAACCGCGCCCATCTTCCCGAAACGCTCGGTCAAGTAAAGCAGCGACCGCTCATGCAGGTCCTTACCCGTGAAGATGCCATAGCGATGCAACGCCTCGGCGGTTCGCGGTCCTACACCCCATAGCCGCTCGACGCGCAATTGATTAATGAACGCCTGCGCACGCGCGGGATGAATGACCGTTAGGCCGTTGGGCTTGTGAAGGTCCGACGCTATCTTGGCCAAGAACTTGCAATAGGAGATGCCGGCAGAGGCGGTAAGATGGAGCTGCTCGCGTATCTTCTGCTTAATCTCGCGGGCTATCTCCGTAGCCAGCTGCGGCCCTGTCTTAGGCTCCGTCACATCCAGGAAAGCCTCGTCAAGCGAAATCGGCTCGATGAGGTCGGTGTACTCGCGGAAGATATCGTGCATTTGAGCCGACACCTCTTTGTAGACGCTGTAACGGCCAGGAACGATGACCAGCGACGGGCACAGACGCTTGGCGGTGGCCATGGCCTGGGCAGAATGAACGCCAAAACGGCGAGCCTCATAGCTGGCGGTCGAGACGACACCTCGGGGGCCGTCATAGCCCACAGCCAAGGGACGGCCCCTCAACGAGGGGTTGTCGCGCTGCTCGACAGAGGCGAAAAAAGCGTCCATGTCGATATGTATGATTTTACGTTGGCCGTCCATTTGTGGGACAAAGTTATAAAAAAGTCGTGAGAATGAAGGTCGGATGAAGAGTTTTTTGTAACTTTGCACCCGATTTCAAAAGAAAGAACGACTGACAATGGCACAGAAACCCAGTATTCCCAAAGGAACGCGCGACTTCGGTCCTTCCGAGATGGCGCGCCGCAACTATATTTTCGATACCATCCGAAGCGTCTACGCGCTCTATGGCTTCCGCCAGATTGAGACGCCAGCGATGGAGAACCTCTCCACGCTGATGGGCAAGTACGGCGAGGAAGGCGACAAGCTGCTGTTCAAGATTCTCAATAGCGGCGACTTCCTCAGAGGCATCGACGCCAACGAACTGACCGGCGAGGGTTCGCCCAAGTTGGCCGCTCAGCTCTGCGAGAAAGGCCTGCGCTACGACCTGACGGTGCCCTTTGCGCGCTATGTTGTGCAGCACCGCGAGGAACTGACGATGCCTTTCCGCCGTTTCCAGATTCAGCCCGTGTGGCGCGCCGATCGTCCGCAGAAAGGCCGCTACCGCGAGTTCTACCAGTGCGACGCCGACGTCGTTGGCTCCGACTCGCTGCTCAATGAGGTCGAACTGATGCAGATTGTCGACGAGGTCTTCTGCCGCTTCGGCATACGCGTTGTCATCAAAATCAACAACCGCAAGATTCTCACGGGCATCGCTGAACTCATCGGGCAGGCCGACAAGATTGTCGAAATAACCGTAGCCATTGACAAACTCGACAAGATAGGACTCGACGCCGTCAACGCCGAACTGGCCGAAGACGGCATCCCTGCCGAAGCTATCGAGCGGCTGCAACCCATCATCAAGTTGAGCGGCTCCAACGACGAGAAGCTCGCTACCATGCGCGAGGTGCTGAAGGACAGCGAGACGGGACTGAAAGGCATCGACGAGGTGGAGTATGTGCTGAAGCACTACGAGCAGATGGGCACTGCGCCCCTGGAGCTCGACCTGACACTGGCCCGCGGACTGAACTACTACACGGGTTGCATCTTCGAGGTGAAAGCCTTGGACGTGGAGATCGGCAGCATCACAGGCGGAGGTCGCTACGACAACCTCACGGGCATCTTCGGCATGCCGGGACTCTCGGGCGTCGGCATCTCCTTCGGCGCCGACCGCATCTACGACGTCCTGAACCAATTGGACCTCTACCCTGAAGCCATCACCACTGCCACCCAACTGCTGTTCGTGAACTTCGGCGAAGCAGAGGCCGCCTATGCCCTACCCGCCTTAGCTGCCTGCCGCCGTGCCGGCATTCGCGCTGAGATCTATCCCGACGCCGCCAAGATGAAAAAGCAGATGCAGTATGCCAACGCCCGCGCTATTCCTTTTGTAGCACTCGCGGGCGAGACGGAGATGGCCGATGGTGTATTCACCCTCAAGAACATGCAGACCGGCGAGCAAAGTCAGCTGAAAGCAGAGGCCATCATCGAAGCAATCAAGCAAGATTAGACCAAGAGATCTAGAAAATCTAGAATATCTAGAATATCTAGAATATCTAGAAAATCTAGAATATCTAGAGTATCTAGAAAATCTAGAATATCTAGAATATCTAGAATATCTAGAATATCTAGAGAATCTAGGCCCTCTAGAGAATCTAGGCCCTCTGGATTAAACCTTTCATCCTCTTCCCTGTCATAAGAATGCCGACCCACAAAAAGATTGACCCCTTCTTATGACAACACGACAAACTATGATGGCGATGGCAAGCTTGTTCATCGCCTTCTTTTTTTTAGCAGAGCCCGCTGCCGCACAATGGTTTAACGTTCGCGGAACGGTCTACGAGAGCAGCACACTCAAAGGCCTGCCAGGCGCCAGTGTGACTGTGAACGACTCCACAGGCAAGATGGTTGCAGGCCGACAGACGACTAGTAACGGACAATTCATGATTCCCGGCGTGCCCGTCGGCAAATACACGTTGAAGGTGTCGTTCATGGGATTCAAAACGCAGTCGTTTGCGCTTAACCTCACAGGCAAGGGCGGCAACAAGAAAGTCAATGATATCCTTTTGCGCGAAGACGCAACCATAATGAAAGAAGCCGTCGTGGAGGGGAAAATGCCCGAGATGACCATCATCGACGACACAGTAGCCTATAATGCCGCTGCCTTCTCGCTCCCGCCCGGAGCTATGGTGGACGAACTCATCAAGAAGTTGCCCGGCATCGTCATCGACGAAAGCGGAAAAATCACTCACAACGGCAAGGAGGTCCGTCAGATACTGGTCGACGGCAAGGAGTTCTTCGGCAACAACCAGCAGATGGTGCTGCGCAACATACCTGCCGAGATTGTTGACAAAGTGAAGGCCTACGAGAAGCAGAGCGACTTGGCCCGCATCACGGGTATCGATGATGGCGAAGAACAGACCGTGCTCGACCTCGAAATCAAAAAGGACCGCCGACGCGGCTGGTTCGGGCGCGTCACAGCTGGCTATGGCACCGAGGACCGCTACACAGGGCACGCCGACGTCTACCGTTTCCTCGACAAGCAGAAAGCCGGTATAGTAGGCAACGCCAACAACACCAGCGGCAATGGTATGCAAGAGAACCAAGACATGGCCGCCAGCCTCAATCTCGAATGGGACAAACTGGAACTGAACGGCGGCGCATCAGGCCGTTTCAATCAGTCGTCGGGCCGCTCATGGAGCAACTCGCAGAACTTCGAGAACCGCAATGCCGCCTACAGCAACCGCATGAACTCCAACGGCAGCCACAGCAATTCGTTCGACACCAACTGGCGCATCGAGTGGAAGCCCGACACAATGACCAACATACTCCTGCGCCCGCAGTTCAGCATCAACGGCAACCGGAGCCACAGCCGCGGGGAGAGCGCCACCTTCAACGACGACCCCTACAAGTTAGTGGAAAACCCATTGCAACAACTTTCACAGCTGCGCAGCATAGGCGTCAACCACAACCTCAACGCCAACCGCAATGCCTCCGACGCCATCAGCGGCTCGCTCTCGCTGCAACTGAACCGCCGCCTGAAGAAGCCCGGACGCAATATTACCTTCAACATCAACGGAGGCTTGAACCAAAACGACGGAAACTCAAGTAGCTACTCGCAAATCGATTACTATCAGATTCTTGCCATCACGGGCGAGGACTCCATCTACCATAAGATTCAGTACGACGACTCGCGCAATATAGGTAAAAACATCTCAGCCCGCGTGTCCTACAACGAGCCCATCGCAACGGGGCAGTTCCTGCAAATCTCCTACAACTACAGCTATCGCTTCAACGACCGCGACCGCACCGTCGCCAGTATCTTTGATCCCTTCGTGGATCGCTACTTCCTTGGCATCGACAACTACGACGGCCACCTCGACTTCGCCACGCCCGATACTGCACAATGCAACTACACTGAGAACCGCTATCAGAACCACGACATCCGCCTCCAATACCGCCTCATCAACTCGAAGATACGCTTCAACGTAGGCTTGAACCTGCAACCTCAAGTCAACGCCGTCGACTACACTAAAGGGTGGAAGCACTATGACCTGCAGCGCACGTTCTTCAACTGGTCACCAACAGTCAACTTCCGCTATCGTTTCTCGCGTCAGCATCAAGTGGAGGCGCGCTACGGCGGCAACTCAGGACAGCCGGGCATCACCGACCTCATCCCTGATACGCTCTCCAACGCCAACCCGCTGGCCATCCGCCTGGGTAACCCCGAGTTGAGCCCGTCGTTCACTCACTCAGCAAATGCCGAATGGCGTCTCTCGCAGCCCGACTACCAGCGGTCCTACAACTACAACATCAACTTCAGAACCACTCGGAACGCCACCGCCAGCCGCACCGAGTACAACGACAAGACGGGCGGACGTGTGACCATGCCCGTGAACATCAACGGCAACTGGAACGCCGGCACAAACTTCAACTTCAATACGGCACTGAAGGACCAGCGATTCCGCATCAATACCAACTCTTCTTACAACCATACCACATCCAATGGTTATGTGTATCGCTCTGAGGAGCAGGCCACTATCAAGAACGTAGTGAATTCCAATAATGTCCGTCAAGGCTTGCGTTTCACCTTCCGCGACGAGATCGACCACGGCGACCCCGAGGCCGAGGACTACGGCACCACTTACACGAAGGACAACTTCGAGATCAACTTGAACGCCAACTTCGGCTACCAACGCAACCGCGCTACAGCCACAGCCGCCTCGAACCTCGACACCTACAACTTCTCGTATGGAATGAGCGCCAACTACAACTTCTGGTTCGGCCTCAATATTTCGACCGACATCAACCAGAACAGCCGTCGCGGTTTTGCCGAAGCCATCATGAACACCAACCAATGGATCTGGAACGCACAGGCTTCGTTCTCGTTCCTCAAGCGTCGTCAGGCCATCCTCACCCTCCGCTGGAATGATATTCTCGGACAACGCGACATGGTGAACCGTAATATCAGCGCCACCGCCCGTACCGACTCCGACAGCGAGCGCATCACCTCCTACGGAATGCTTACGTTTACCTATCGCTTCAATGTATTCGGTGGCCGTGGAATTTCCAGGAACCGCGACCGCAACCTCGACGAGGGAAGTGATATCTTCGAAGGCGGCGAGGGCGGCGACCGTGGCAACCGCAATCCGCGTGGCGGAGGCAACAACGGCGGCAATCGCGGCGGCGGTGGCGGTGGTGGAAATCGTAGCGGCGGCGGCTTTGGTGGCGGCGGTTTCGGCGGAGGCGGTCGATTCTAAACCGCATCGCCTTGCGCAATACACATAAAATGACTGTTTCCTTCAAAAAAGTGCCATTTTATTTGCATTTGTAAGCAGAAACCACTACTTTTGTCGCCGATTTCAAACAATTATAATAATTATGGTATATTCAGACGCCATCATCCTGGCCATTCTTAGCATCCGACTGCGTGAGCAGAACGGAAGTGTGGTCAGTGCTTGACGACGAACGAAGAGATAACGTATCAGAGCCTTTCCCACTTCTTTGTGAGAGAGGCTCTTGTTTTAAATGACAACGCATCAACCATCTGAATCAATCCTAAAGCAATAGAATAGAACTATGAGCGACAGACTCTTTATTTTCGACACAACCCTCCGCGACGGCGAGCAGGTTCCAGGTTGTCAGCTAAACACCGTAGAGAAAATCCAAGTGGCGAAGCAACTCGAGGCCCTTGGCGTTGACGTAATCGAGGCGGGCTTCCCCATCTCATCTCCGGGCGACTTCAACAGCGTCATCGAAATCTCAAAGGCCGTCACTTGGCCTACCATCTGCGCCCTCACACGCGCCGTCGAGAAGGATATCGACGTCGCTGTGCAGTCGCTGCAGTACGCCAAGCACAAGCGTATCCACACGGGCATCGGAACATCCGATTCGCACATCAAATATAAGTTCAACAGCAATCGCGAGGAAATCATCGAGCGGGCCGTTGCCGCCGTGAAGTATGCCAAGCGGTTCGTCGAGGACATTGAGTTCTACGCCGAGGACGCAGGCCGCACCGACAACGAGTACCTAGCACGCGTCATCGATGCCGTCGTCAAGGCTGGCGCCACCGTTTGCAATATTCCCGATACGACCGGTTATTGCCTCCCACAGGAATACGGCGATAAAATCAAATACCTCATGGAGCACGTCGACGGCCTCAGCGCCGGCAAGGCTATCCTGAGCACTCACTGCCACAACGACCTCGGAATGGCTACAGCCAACACGATGGCCGGCATTATCAACGGCGCACGTCAGGCCGAGGTGACCATCAACGGCATCGGCGAGCGTGCAGGCAACACCTCGCTTGAGGAGGTTTCCATGATCCTCAAATGCCACCGTGGATTAGGCATTGAGACCAACATCAACACGCAAAAGATTTATCCGACGTCGCGACTCGTTTCGTCGCTCATGAATATGCCTGTGCAGCCCAACAAGGCCATCGTGGGCCGCAACGCCTTCGCCCATAGCAGCGGAATTCATCAGGACGGCGTTCTCAAGAACGTTCAGACCTACGAAATCATCAACCCGAAGGATGTTGGCATCGACGACAACTCCATCGTCCTTACAGCCCGAAGCGGACGCGCAGCGCTGAAGCATCGTCTCTCGGTTCTGGGCGTTGAGATGGACGGCGAAGTACTCGACAAGACTTATCAGGCTTTCCTCCGTCTGGCCGACCAGAAGAAGGAAATCACCGACGACGACATCCTCATGCTCGCCGGAGCCGACCGCACCGCCGCGCACGCCATCAAACTCGACTACTTGCAGGTCACGACGGGTATGGGCGTCAAGAGCGTCGCATGCATCGGACTTGACATCACAGGCGAGAAGTTCGAGGCTTCGGCTTCGGGCAACGGTCCCGTCGATGCCGCCATCAAGGCGCTCAAGGTGATTATCCGCCGCCAGATGACGCTCAAGGAATTCACCATCCAAGCCATCTCCAAAGGCTCCGACGACGTCGGAAAGGTACACATGCAGGTAGAGTACGACGGACATGTCTACTATGGTTTCGGCGCCAATACCGACATCGTAACGGCTTCTGTAGAGGCGTATATCGACTGTATCAATAAGTTCAAGAAATAGATTATGGGAAAGACTCTCTTCGACAAAATTTGGGACGCGCATGTCGTTCAGAAGGTGGCCGACGGCCCCACTCAGCTCTACATTGACCGCCTCTATATTCACGAGGTGACTTCCCCCCAAGCCTTTGACACTCTCCGCGACAAGGGCATCGGCGTACTGCGCCCTCAGCAGATTGTCGCCATGCCCGACCACAATACGCCGAGCACATGCGATGAGCCACTCCCCATCGGCGCCAAGCAGATGGACGCCTTGAAGCGCAACTGCACGGAGTTCGGCATCCGTCACTTCGACATGGGTACGAAGGACAACGGAATCATTCATGTTGTCGGACCCGAAAAAGGCCTTTCACTGCCAGGCATGACCATCGTCTGCGGCGACTCACACACGAGCACTCACGGCGCCGTAGGTGCTATCGCCATGGGCATCGGAACGAGCGAAGTTGCGCAAGTGCTTGCTTCGCAATGCATCCTCCAGCAGAAGCCCAAAACCATGCGCATCAATATCGAAGGTACACTCGCCCCTTGCGTAACTGCCAAGGACGTAGCGCTTTATATCATGGCACAGATGACCACCAGCGGCGCAACGGGATTTGCCGTTGAATATGCGGGTAGCACTATCCGCTCGATGTCGATGGAAGGTCGTTTGACACTCTCGAACCTCAGCATCGAAATGGGTTCCCGCGCAGGACTTATAGCTCCCGACGAGATTACTTTCGAGTACCTGAAAGGACGCGAGTATGCTCCGAAGGGCGAAGCTTGGGAACGCGCCGTCGAGGCTTGGCGCCAGTTGCGCTCGGACGACGATGCCGTCTTCGACAAAGAGGTGACTTATCGGGCCGAAGACATCGCCCCCCGCATCACCTTCGGAACGAATCCCGGTGCCGGCATCCCAGTAGACGGATCCATTCCCAAGCTCGAAGAGGTCTGCGAGGCCGACCGTTCACAACTCCTTGCGCAACTCGATTACATGCAGTTTGACCCGGGCCAGAAACTCGAAGGAGTGCCCGTGGATTATGTGTTCCTCGGCGCCTGCACAAACGGCAGAATCGAGGATTTCCGCGCCTTCGCCTCCATTGTCAAAGGCCACAAGAAGTCGCCTAACGTGGTCGCTTGGCTCGTGCCTGGTTCGTGGGCTGTTCGTCAGCAAATCATCGATGAGGGCATCGACAAGATCCTCGAAGAGGCAGGCTTCGAACTGCGCTTGCCGTCGTGCTCAGCTTGTTTAGCCATGAATGCCGACAAAGTGCCGGCCGGCAAACTCGCTATTTCCACGTCCAACCGCAACTTCGTCGGCCGTCAAGGACCCGGCTCACGTACGATTCTTGCCTCGCCGATGACAGTGGCTGCAAGTGCTATAACAGGAGTAATCACCGACCCAAGAAATATTTTGTAGTCATGAATCAGAAAATTGTAACGATAACCTCCACCTGCATTCCAATTGCCATTGACAATTGCAACACGGATCTGATCATCCCCGCTCGTTATCTGGCCAGCACCACACGCAACCCGAAGTTCTTCGGCGATGCCTTCATGCATGACCTCCGCTTCACAAGCGATGGCGAGCCTGTGGCTGATTTCGTCATGAATCAGCCCTCCTTCTGCGAACCTCCCTGCGAAGGTGTCCATCAGATCATTGTTGCCGGACAGAATTGGGGCAGCGGTAGCTCGCGCGAACATGCCGCATGGGCCATTGCTGGTTATGGCGTGAAGGCTGTCATCAGCAGTTCGTTTGCCGACATCCACCGCAACAACCTTCTCAACTGTTTCGTACTGCCCATCATCGTCAGTGAGGCCTTCCAGCAGGAACTCTTCAGCAGCATCAAGGCCGACCCGCAGACGCAGGTGAGCGTCGACCTACCCGCTCAGACCATTACCAATCTGGCCACGGGCCACAGCGAATCGTTTACCATCAATGGCTACAAGAAGTATTGCCTCATGAACGGACTCGACGATATCGATTTCCTTTTGGAAAACATTGACAACCTTCCCGCTCCAACGCCCCTCAATAGCGTAGATTAAAAAGGAATCTGAGGGCGAAAAGATTTTGCCGAAATAAGCAGAAAAATGTTATGACAACAGCTGATCATCAACATACTATGTCGGACTCCCCTCTCAAGGATTTTGGCCAGCGTTCCACCTTCATCGAGATCATGGATACGACCTTGAGGGATGGCGAGCAGACGTCGGGCGTCAGTTTCATGCCTCACGAGAAACTGATGATCTGCCGTGCGTTGCTCGAGGATCTATGCGTCGACCGCGTCGAAGTGGCTTCGGCACGCGTCAGCGACGGCGAGTTGGAGGCCGTGCAGCGCATCACCCGTTGGGCTGAGTCAAAGGACATGCTCGAGCGCATTGAAGTTCTCGGGTTCGTTGACGATGGTAAGAGTCTCGACTGGATCGAGCGTTCCGGCGCCCGATGCATCAACCTACTCTGCAAAGGGTCACGACGCCACTGCGAAGAGCAGCTCGGCAAGACACTCGACGAGCATATTCAGGACATCCGTCGCAACGTCGAGATGGCCAACAGACGAGGCATAACGGTGAACCTGTACTTGGAGGATTGGAGCAGCGGAATGAAGGTGGACCAGCAGTACGTCATCGATTTGGTGGACGCCCTTCAAGGCGAAAACATCCGTCGCTTCATGCTACCCGACACACTCGGCATCCTCAATCCGCTGGAGCTCATCAGCTACATGCGACGCATGGTTCAGCGCTATCCTAACATCCATTTTGATTTCCATGCCCACAACGACTACGACCTCGCCGTATCGAACGTACTAGCGGCCGTGATGAGTGGAGCGCGCGGACTTCACACCGCCATCAACGGCCTCGGCGAGCGCGCAGGCAACGCACCGCTGGCCTCGGTGCAAGCCATCCTAAAGGACCATTTCAATGCCAGCACTCACATCAACGAGGAAGAGTTGAACAAAGTAGCTCACATGGTCGAGAGCTACAGTGGCATCGCCATCCCGCCCAACAGGCCCATCACAGGGAGTGCTGTCTTCACGCAAGTGGCTGGCGTTCATGCCGATGGCGACAAGAAGAGCGGCCTCTACCAGAATGCGTTGAAGCCCGAGCGCTTCGGACGACGGCGCGAGTATGCTCTCGGCAAAGCCAGCGGCAAGGCCAATGTGTTGATGAACCTCAAGGAACTCGGCCTCGACCTTAGCGACGAGGACATGAAAAAAGTCACCGACCGCATCATCGAACTCGGCGACAAAAAGGAGCTCGTCACCCAAGAGGATTTGCCCTTCATCATCCGCGACGTGCTCAAGCACAGCGAAGCCGACGACCGCGTGCGACTGCTCTCTTACATGGTGTCGACGGCTTATGGTCTACGACCGATGGCACAGGTGCGACTGCAGATCGACGATGAAATCTACGAGGAGAGCGCGCAGGGCGATGGCCAGTATGACGCTTTCGTGCGCGCCGTGCGTCACATTTATCGCGATCGCCTCGGACGAAAGTTCCCGTGGCTGTCCAACTACGCCGTTACCATCCCTCCAGGAGGCCGCACCGACGCTCTCGTTCAGACCACCATCGAATGGACTTTCCAGGAGCACAATTATCGCACCCACGCTCTCGATGCCGACCAAACCGAAGCCGCCATCAAAGCGACCATCAAACTGCTGAACATCATCGAACCGCTCTACGAAGAGACCCAATCGTAGCGCTTTGATTCCATCTCCCTCAAAAAGCACCTGTAACATTGATTTTCCTCTCACGCTTTGCTGCCCCGATATGCCAAAACATTTTGGGTTGGCAAAGCGCGACAGAGGTATGCCCGAAAGTTAAAAAGTATGTGCGAGCACGTTTCTTTTCCGAAAAAAGGCGGTTGTTTGCTGAATATGTTGTAAATTTGCACCCGTTTTAGAAAAAGTCGAGACCGATGACAACCGAACAGCAACGCGCCGAGGCGGCTGCCCTCTATCAACAGGGCAATACCTTCCGCAAAAACGGGCAGTGGGCCGAGGCCCTCAACGCCTACGAACACGCAGCAGCCCTCGATGCCGAATCGCCCGCTGCGGCTGCGCGACAGATGCTCATGGAAATCATCGAATTTCGCTGCAACGATTATTATAATCCCTAAAGGAAAGACAGCTCAAGGCGCATCCGCATAAGCGGTCATCCCCTGATGCTTAACGAATAAAGAAAATGGCAAAAATGAAAGGAGCGATTGTCGTCAATACAGAGCGTTGCAAAGGCTGCGAGCTTTGTGCTGAGGCATGTCCGCTCGATTTGATCCACCTGGCCGACAAGATGGTCAATCGCCGAGGCTACCGATATGTCGAACAGTCCGACGCTGAACGCTGCACGGGGTGCACCTCATGCGCCATCGTCTGCCCCGACGGATGTATCACCGTCTATCGCAAGAAAATTGAAAACTGACAATCCTTCTAAAGCATAATAACGAATGGACAATCATAACAGCAATTCGCCTGAGGTGCTCCTTATGAAGGGTAACGAAGCCATCGCCCATGCCGCCATCCGCTGCGGCTGCGACGGTTACTTCGGCTATCCCATCACTCCTCAGAGCGAAATCCTCGAGACCTTGGCCGCCGAGAAACCGTGGGAAACCACGGGCATGGTCGTGGTGCAAGCCGAGAGCGAAGTGGCCAGCATCAACATGCTATATGGCGGCGGCGGCTCGGGCAAGCGCGTGATGACGTCGTCGTCGAGCCCCGGTATCGCCTTGATGCAAGAGGGCATGACCTACCTGGCAGGCGCCGAAATTCCTGCTCTAATCGTGAATGTGCAGCGCGGAGGCCCCGGCTTAGGCACCATCCAGCCGTCGCAGGGCGACTATTTCCAAGCCACTCGCGGCGGCGGCAACGGCGACTACGAAGTGCTCGTGCTCGCACCCGCGAGCGTACAGGAGATGGCCGACTTCGTCGACTTGTCTTTTGAGCTGGCCTTCAAATATCGTATGCCAGCCATGATTCTCTCCGATGGTGTCATCGGACAGATGATGGAGAAAGTGGTGCTGCCGCCCTTCAAGGCTCGTCGCACCGAGGAAGAGATTCGCCGCGAATGCCCATGGGCTACCAACGGACGCACTCCCGACCGCAAGCCTAACATCCTCACGTCCCTTGAACTGCGCCCCGAAGCCATGGAGCGCCACAACCTCGAATTGCAAGCCAAATACCGCGAGATTAGGGCCAACGAAGTGCGATACGAGGAACTGTTGACCGACGATGCCGACGTGCTGATTGTAGCCTTCGGTTCGGCAGCCCGCATCGCACAGAAAGCCATCGACTTGCTGCGCGCTGAAGGCATCCGTGCAGGCCTGCTGCGTCCCATCACGCTATGGCCCTTCCCCACCCTTCGCATCCAACAGCTTGCGCAGCAGGTGCAAGGCATCCTCTCCTTCGAGATCAATGCTGGGCAGATGGTTCAGGACATCCGCCTCGCCGTCGAGGGCCGCACACCCGTGCGCCACTTCGGCAAGATGGGCGGTATCGTACCGACACCCGACGAACTCATCGCTACCCTCAAAAGCGAATTTAATTTAAACTAGATGCTCTAGAACCTTCTAGAATCTCTAGAATCTCTAGATTTTCTAGATTCTCTAGATTCTCTAGATATTCTAGATCCTCTAGAAACCTAGCCCTTAATAAAAAGAAATAAAGACAATGGAGAACAGAGAACAAGTGCGCAATGCGCTCAACACCGTATTCATGCTATTGGCCCTCGTGGGAGTCATCGCTTATTTTGCTATGCCCGCTCATCACATAGTAGGCCTTGCCATCATTGGCGTAGCGCTGGTCGTGAAAATCATTGAGTTCTTCATCCGATTCATGTTCTAAGAAATACACAATGGAAAACGTGATTTCTCCAGAAAACATTGTCTACCAGAAGCCAACGCTGCTGAACGACAATGATATGCACTACTGCCCCGGTTGCTCCCACGGAGTCGTGCACAAGCTCATAGCCGAGATCATAGAGGAGATGGGAGTCGCCGACAAGACTGTGGGCATCTCGCCCGTAGGTTGCGCCGTATTCGCCTACAACTACGTCGATATCGACTGGCAGGAGGCGGCCCATGGCCGAGCACCCGCCTTAGCGACGGCCATCAAACGCCTATGGCCCGACCGCCTCGTCTTCACCTATCAGGGCGACGGCGACCTCGCCTGCATCGGAACAGCCGAGACTATCCATGCCCTCAACCGCGGCGAAAATATTGCAATAATATTCATAAATAATGCCATCTACGGCATGACGGGCGGACAGATGGCACCGACGACGCTCATGGGCATGAAGACCTCCACCTGCCCCTACGGCCGTCAAGCCGACCTCCATGGATTCCCATTGAAAATCACCGAGATAGCGGCTCAACTCGAAGGCACTTGTTACGTGACCCGTCAGAGCGTCCATAGTGTGGCTGCCATCCGCAAGGCCAAACGCGCCATTCGTCAGGCCTTTGAAAATTCCATCAACCGCCGCGGCAGTTCGCTCGTCGAGATTGTCTCCACCTGCTCGTCGGGCTGGAAGAAGACGCCCATCGAGGCTAACAAGTGGATGGAAGAGCACATGTTCGACTACTACCACCTCGGCGACCTCAAGAATAATTGTTGAAAAATAGAAAGCTTCAAGCATGACAGAAGAAATCCTCATATCTGGTTTTGGCGGTCAAGGCGTGCTCTCGATGGGTAAAATCTTGGCTTATAGCGCACTCATGGAAGGCAAAGAGGTGTCTTGGATGCCTGCCTACGGCCCCGAGCAGCGCGGCGGCACGGCCAACGTGACCGTCATCGTCTCCGACGAGCGCATCAGTTCACCCATCATCAGCAGCTACGACACTGCCATCATCCTCAACCAACCTTCGCTCGACCGCTTCCAGTCGACCATCAAGCCCGGCGGCACCCTCATCTACGATGGTTACGGCATCTCCGTTCCACCCACCCGAACAGACATCAGCATATTCGAAATCAATGCAATGGACACGGCCGCAGAGATGGGCAACGCCAAAGGCTTCAATATGATCGTGCTCGGTGCCTTGCTGCGCGTTCGTCCTATCGTGACCATCGACAACGTATTGAAGGCCCTACGCAAGACACTTCCCGAGCGCCACTACGACCTCATTCCTGCCAACGAGGAAGCCCTCCGCAAGGGAATGGAAATCATCCATATTTAGAGCCATACTTTAACTTCTACGTCTTAAGTACATTATTGTCAATCGTTTGTTAATGCGCAAGTTCGTCAGTCTTTGCCTATTCCTTCTGCTCCATCTGAGCCTTCCTCTTTCAGCATGGGCTCAGTTTGATGACACCGACCCGTTCGGCAACGAGTCGATGGACGGCACGACTTTAGGCCCCGACGGTACACCCAAGAAAATGACATGGGGACGCGACACGACGAAGACCGACAAGACTGTGCCCACGGAGTTCCACCAATGGCGACTCGAAGAGCGCCTCGGCACGATTCTGCCTGAGCTGTACAACGACACCCTTCCGCACGCCTTCCAGAACTTCAACGCCACCGACGGTCCCCGTGGCGAATACATCATCCTCGGCAACCTCGGTTCGCCTCGCTATGCCATCAATTTCCTTGACCGCCCGCTTGTCGACGATCTGATGTTCATTCAGCCCTACGACTATTTCCACACGTCCGTGGGCAGCCTCCTGTTCACGAACACGAAAAGTCCACTCACCAACCTGCAGTATCATAAAGCGGGTACAAAACTGAATGGCCAAGACCGTTTCCGTGCTTATTTCGCCACGAACGTCAACAAGCAGGCGGGCATGGGGTTCAAGATTGACTACCTCTACGGCCGCGGCTACTACAACAATCAAGCCAACTCGCAGTTCGGCGGCACCGTCTTCGGCTATTATCAGGGAGAGATTTACGAGATGCATGCCATGGCCTCTTGGGAGCACATGAAAATGGGCGAAAACGGCGGTATCAGCAACGATACTTATATAACTGACCCTGAGAGCTTTCCACGCAAAGTTAGCAGCCGTGACATCCCGACCGTGCTCTCGTCGGTATGGAACCGCAATGACCATCATACTTACTATTTGACCCATCGGCTCAATGCTGGCGTCTATCACGACATCGAGGTACCAGACTCGCTAAAGCCCAAAATGCCTGGCGAGGACGAACTCTTCACGCGGATCAAGAGCGACAGCCTGCGTGAGGTCATCAAGGAGGACTCCATCCGCTATGCCCTTGTCATCGACTCGCTCAAGCAGCAGTGGACAAGCGAGCAAGTCCCGCCGCGCGAGTTCATTCCGGTGACGAGTTTCATCCACACCCTCAATGTGCGCCGACTGACGCATGACAACTACAGCCGTGGACATATACCCTCCAGCTATTTCTCCCACGCTCCCTACTACCGCTCGTCGTACGACTCTTTCACCGACGAGACGCGGGCACTAAGTGTCAAGAACACCCTCGGTGTGCAGTTGCGCGAAGGCTTCAACAAATGGGCGAAAGCGGGCATCACACTCTTTGCGTCCCATGAACTGCGTCATTTCACGCTTCCCGACAGCCTCACGACTGATACCACAAATGTTTGGAACCGCTACAACGAGAATCATATCTCAGTCGGCGGCGAGATACAGAAAATGATGGGCCGTTTGCTCCACTTCCGCGCAGGCGCAGAGTTCTGGGTCGTCGGTCCATATGCTGGCGACTTGGAAATCTATGGCAACGGCGACCTCAACTTCCGCCTCGGACGCGACACCGTCCACTTCGAAGCCAATGCGTCGTTCAAGAACCTTGGCGCACCCTTCTACTATGACCACTTCCACTCTCAGACGACTTGGTGGGACCACTCCTTCAGTCAGGAGACACACACACGCATCGAGGGTAAGCTGTCTATTGATCGCACCAATACCAGCCTCCGCTTCGGCATCGAAAACATCAGTAACTATCTCTATCTGACCAACATCTTCACGCCCATTTACGATGAGGGCACTGAGGACATCAGAGGTTACTCACGCGCGGTCGACGTGCGTCAGCAGAGCGGTAGCATACAGGTACTGAGTGCGGCGCTGCAGCAGGATTTCCATTTTGGCATTTTCCATTGGGATAATACCGTCACTTGGCAGAAATCGTCGAAGCAGGATGTGCTCCCGCTCCCGACCATCTCGGTTTACACAAACCCCTATCTGCGTTTCCGTCTGGCCAAAGTCCTAGGCGTGGAAGTCGGAGCCGACATGCGTTTCTACACCAAGTACTATGCTCCCGACTACGCGCCTTTCGTCAATCAATTCGTCGTTCAAGATGTCTCACAAGCACGTATGAAGATTGGCGGCAATCCGCTCGCACACGCTTACATCAACTTCGACATCAAACGCGTGCGTGGCTATGTCCAGTACACGAACTTCATCGGTGCGCGCAAGAACGCTTTCTGGGCACCTCACTACCCCATTGACCCTGCGGGCCTTCACTTCGGTATCAGCTGGAACTTCTACGACTAAGTGATATCGGTTTCCGCAATTATTCAAGCGTTTATAATTGCAGGTAGCGCCATAAGCGTATATACGCAATTATTGCTGTCCGCTAAACATTAAGTCATCAGACAAAAATTAGGGCTGTCACCACTCAAAGGTGTCAGCCCTTTTGTTTATCTTTGCAGTCGCCAAACATAAACAAACTATTACTGTTCGCTAAAAGTTATCTGGCAGGTACTCTCTTCTTGGTGGTGTAAACAATTCCCATCCGATAGAAGGTAATCCCAAACATCAAAAGGCACACGAATTATACGTAATGGCGTGAGCGTATATTCGCTCAGGGCTGAGCGTATATTCGCTCAAGGCGGAGCGTATATTCGTTCAGGGCGAAGCGTATAGACGCTCAATGATTTGCCAATATTGGCAAAACTGTCAAAGAGCATAAGCTCACTTGCTTGTGTAGGCGGAACAACCACTAATTGGCTGCTCGCTTACATCCCAAGGCGGACACCACCGCCTTTGACGGGGCGGTCGGGCGAGGCAGGAGTGCGCTTACGTTGGAAGTAGAAGCCGACGCAGAGGTTGGCGTTTCCGAAGGTGTTGGAGAACTGGAGGTCACCTCGATGGTAGTTGTAGTTGTGGACGACTCCAAAGGCGCCTACGAACCAGCGGCCCGTATTATAAATTAGACCGAGGCGACCTGTTATGTCAAAGTTGACATTTCCGCGCCGACGGAAGATTTCATCGAGACGGTTGAGGAAACGCGAGTCATGAGTGGGCAAGGGATCCTCTTCCTCTTCGAGAAGGACGGTCTTGGTACTAGTGCGCTTGTAGCCAATGGCTGGGGTCAGCGAGACACCCAGGCACCAGCCGCGACGGAAAGCCCAGTTGTAGGCATATCCGCCAGTAAGGCTGTAGTCGATGTACTTCAATCGCTCAAGCGAACGGAATTGGTTCTCGGTGGAGGTCTCAGCCCTGAGTGCCTCGGGTAGTGCGCTGTAGTGGTAATGGATGTCGTGGTGGGTGACACTGGCGCCTACCTGCCAGGAACCCGCCGAACGGCGTTGGATGGTGCTCTGCGAGAAAACGGCAGGGCTGGAGAAGCGCCGATGGTTGATGTTGTAGTAGATGCTGGCGCCGACGACGCTGGCGTCGATGAAACGGCAGTCCTGCCCTTCGTAGTCGAGCGCATTTTCGCTCAGCCCGCGGACCTTGCGGATGAAGAAATCCGACCCCGTTTTGCGGTAAATGAGGTCGACATCGAGCATGGATGTATAAATAGAAAACTCGAACTTCTGTCCAGTCTTGACGCTCTTGGAGCCGAGGTCGGTCACATCGAAAGTATATCCGAAGAAAAGCCAGCGCCAACCGAAGTAAGGGCCAATGCGCAAGTCGGGATGCTGTGCGAAAGCGAGCGAGTGAACGTAATCGCGCGTACCGATGGAGTAGAACTCGAAGTTGGAAGTGGCCTGCAGCATAGCCGTGAAGTTGTACCCGATTCGCTCAACGTAGTTGGTATCGATGGCATCGAAGGCATCGACTACGCGCACAAAAAAGTTGCCGTACTCGCGCATCTTCTGCAGCTTGTTGAGCGAGGGGTCGCGATGGATGTCCTTGAACTCAGAGAGACGCGGCAGCATGAAGGGTTCGCCCTCAGAAGGGTCGACACAGACCGAGTCGCCGACGACAAGGACACTGTCGGTGCGGGAGAGGGTGCCCATGGGATCGTCGATGACGGGGCGCCCTTTACGGACGTTCTGAGCGTAGACAGTCGCGGACGCGAGAGCGAGCAGCAGGCTCAGAGAGTATGTCAACAGTTGGCGGCTCAAGTGATTTCTGAGGGTTGAAGTGATTAGAATGAATGTTGGGGGCAATAATAGGAGCTAATCTTTTTCTCGGCGACAAAATCGCCGAGCGCTATCGAATGTCCGTGGTTTTCGCGGCGACAAAAACGCCGAGCGCAATCGAGTGATTGAGGGAGCGCCAACAATCGCTGGTCAATTGCGAAATCATTGCTCAGATTTTCCCTAGTATTTTGTCCATAACCCAATTGACGGAGGTAGCAGAGACGCTGTCAAGCTGGCAGAGGGCTTTGCCCTGCAGGTGGCTGACCACGTTCTGAATCAAGGGCATCTGCACATGCGGCGGGTTCGGAACAGGAATCTCCTTCCGCCCCTCTTCGACGTAAAGCTCGATGGGTTCGTAGGTGAAGACGGAGAAAACGACACGTCCGCGGTCGCCAATTATCTGGATGCGGTCGGTACGTGCCGACTCGTGAGCGCAGAAACACCAAGTGCCGCTGCCGGGCAAGCCGTCGGGGAACTGGAAGGCGGCGCTGACGGTGTCCTCGGTCTCGTAAAGCCCAGCACGGTTGGAGCAGAAGCCAACAGCACGAGTGATGGGCCCGAAGAGTTCCTGCAGGAGGTCGAGTTGATGGGGCGCGAGGTCGTAGAAATAGCCTCCGCCTGCAATATCTCGCTGCACGCGCCAAGGGAGGTCGCGGCGGTTGTAATCGACATCTCGCGGAGGAACGGCGAAACGAATCTGTACGCCGACGACCTTGCCAATTTGTCCGCTACGCACGATTTCTTTTACACGCTGAAAATAAGGCAGGTATCGACGGTAGTAGGCGACGAAGCAAGGCATGCCAGTCTCTTGTGCGACACGATTGACGCGTAGGCACTCCTCATAGCTGGCGGCCAAGGGTTTCTCCACGTAGACAGGTTTGCCCGCCTTCATAGCCATGATGGCGTAGGTGGCATGGGACGAGGGTGGAGTGGCTATATAGACTGCATTTACCTCGGGGTCGTTAAGCAAACTTTGGGCGTCGGTGTACCAGCGCTTGATGTGATGGCGGTCGGCATAATCGCGCGCACGTGCCGGATTACGGCTCATGACGGCGACGACCTGGGAGCCTTCAATCAAGCTGAAGGCGGGTCCGCTCTTCTTTTCGGTCACTTCGCCGCAACCGATGAAGCCCCATTTGATGATTGGCTCTTGAAACATATGCTTTAAGGGTGAACGCTCATCTCGTAGAAACGAGCCGTTGGAGAGAGTGCGTTCTCATTGAGAATCTGACGAATACGACAGGCAGCCTCTGCATCTTTGGCCACAATATAGAGGAATCCGCCGCCGCCGGCACCGGGCAGTTTGTAACCCTCGCAGAGGTCGTCGATAAGGGTCGTAAGCCGTGCTATGGCCGGGGGCAGGCATCCTGCATCGAGTTGTTGGTTGCGCTGCCAATTGAGACGGAGCAGGCGTCCGTAGGCGGTGAAGGCGGCTTGCAGGTCGTTGGTCGAGGCCGACACTCGAAGAGCGGTCGCCATCAGTTGCGCTTCGGCCTTCATCTGCATGAGCAGATGGCGCTGCGCAGGATTCTGCAAATACATATCACGCACGATTTCGGCCAGAATCTGCCGTGCCATGCGGGTCATGCCCGTGAAATATAGTAGGTGACGAGGGGCCAAGTCGGGATGAGTCCAGAGATCGGTGGGCAGCTGCTCAATCAAAGGTCGCTGGACGGAACCGGGCAACGTCGTAAGCAGTTTGGCACCGCCATAGATACCTCCGTATTGGTCCTGCCAACCGCCTCCAGCCGTGAGCAACTGCTCGAGCACAAGAGTAAGCTGGCAAACGTCCTCGCGCGTCCATTCGAGTGCAAAAGCACGTCCAACGGCCTCAAGGACGGTAGCAGCGAGGATGCTGCTGGTGCCCAATCCGCTGCCAGCTGGTACACGGCTGTGGGTGATAATCTCGAAGCCACGTCCACCAAGTTGCTCCGCGAGCGAGGCGTAGGGCTTGGAGCAGAACTCAGGCGCGAAGCCCGCAAGCGAGAGGGCTGCCTTGGAAATGGAAAAAGCCTCGCCCAGATGCGCATAATCGCGCAGCTGTTCCCATGAGCGCACATCCTCAGAAGCCTGCAAGTCGACGGAGCGCATGCGAATCAGCGGCTCGTCGAGGGGTTTGAGGGTGCAGGAGAGAGGAGCCTCGCCATCGAGGTCGATGGCCAGATTGACCACGCTTCCGCCATGATAGAGGCAGAAGGGAGGAGTGTCGGTCCAGCCGCCGCTTATGTCAATGCGCAGAGGCGAGGAGGCGGTTACGATTGTGGTCAGCGCAGCAAGGTCGGGGGTTCGTCCGCCACGGCGCACTGTAGTAGCCAGATGGCGGCGCAGTCCGGAGAAAGCCTGTTGCTCGTTGTAGTTGCGACGACGCAGACGCAGTCGCTGAGCGGCAAGTGCCTCGATGTCTGCTTGGTCGGAAATCTGCTGTGCCGAGAGGCGGGGGCAACGGAGATAAGCCTGACGGGCGTTCTCGTCGCGAACGTCGCTGGTCATCCAGCGGAAGATAAGCTCGGCCTCAGCCATCGTGGAGACGACGGGGAAGAGGGGCACGAATTGGATGTCAGTGCTCGAGTCGAACTCGCTGAGCAGGTTTCGCTGGCCTACCCACTGGAAGAAGGGTTGGCCGAGATAAGTCGTCTCGGGCTCGGCTAAGGTGCCGCGGAATGCATCGCCGAAGCCATAGGGACGAAGGGCAAAGCCGCCACCGCGCATGGGGACGACGTCGATGCAGAGGCCTTGTCGGAGCTGAAGTTTCCAACCGTTCTCGGGCACGCCAGTGACAATATTCTCGCCGCAGAACGTCCATCCGTCGGCGCAGCTGTTCTCCACCCACACGCGTTCAACGTTATCGCTGCCGGCGAGAATAGAGGCCGATGCAATCAAGTCGGAACACGAGCCGAAGTGCAGGAAACGCCCTTCGGGCAAGGGCAGGATGGCGACGGAGAGCGTGGAGAGTTCGGGGTCGGGCGTAGTAGGGTGCATGCCGAGTGAACCGCCGAAATCGGAGTAAAGGTCATAGGACTGAATGGCGCCATGCTCGTCAGTGGCACGCTGCTGCAGGAGTCGCAAAGCCCTCTCACTGAGTAGCCAGAGACCGATGTCGAGCAGGCAGTCGTGGGTGGCCTCGAGGGCGCTGAGCCGTTCGACGGTCGGCTTTTGCATCATAAAATCAAGCTGCGTGGGGGCATTCTTGGGCATAGCATAGACGCCGTGGCGCGAGAGGCGGTAGGGGCTTGCTGGCAAGCCATAGCATACGACGTCGGCGCTGGGCAGAGGGTCGAGGTGGTCGGCCGCAGTGATGAGCACGTCGCCCGACGCTATTATCGTGCGGAGCGATGACGGAGCAGCCTCCATGATGCGTTCGAGCAAAGGCATCTGCATCGACAGCAAGCTGGGGCCGTAGAGGTCGCCGTGAAGCGGCGGCATGGGCGTGAGAATCTTGCCGCTGGGGGCGTAGGCGGGCAGGCGGCGACCCTGACCACCGGCGTGAACGATGATGCAGCGCTCAGTGGCTTGACGATCGTCGCCCAAACGGAAGTGGAACTGCGGGTCAGAGGCGGCTTGTTGGAGGAGCCAAACCGTTCCCCCACCCGACCCTACGCGATGGCCTACGGGGTCGGACGTGCAGTAGTATTCTGACTCATCGACGCCCTCCACTTGATGGAAGGCCGGAACGAGACTGGGAGGTAAAGAGAGTAGTTTTCGCATAGAAGACGAATGGAATCGAGACGATTGTGCTGTAAGAAGGGACGATTGTGCTTGCGCTAATAATGGCTTATGCCCGCTCGACTGATGACTTGAGACCTACTTGGAGGGTCGTTTATTCCCTGCTCGGCTGAGGTTTACTGCTCGACGAACTGACGGATGCGCTGCTCCTCAGAGCGTCGGCAGATGAGCAGGGCGTTGTCTTTCTCAGCCACAATATAATTGTCGAGTCCCTGGACGATGACACGGCGCTCCTGCGTGGCATGAACTATGCAGTCGCGGCTCTCGTAGAACTCAATGGCAGGACCTATGCCGACGTTGCCTGAGGGGTCTTTGGGCATGCGCTCATAGAGGGAGCCCCAAGTGCCGAGGTCGCTCCACCCGAAGTCGGCTGGGAAAACGAAGATTTCCTCTGACTTTTCCATAACAGCATAGTCGATGCTGATGCTGGGGCACTCGGGGAAGCGCTCGTTGATGATGTCCTGCTCTCGCTCTGTGCCATAGATAGGCAGCAAGGCCTCGAAGATCTGTGAAATCTCGGGGGCATAGATACGGAGAGCATTCACGATGGTGGTCACTCTGAAGATGAAGAGTCCGCTGTTCCAGAAGAAATTGGAGCGGCGGATGTAGCGCTCGGCCGTGGCCAAGTCGGGTTTCTCTCGGAAAGAGTCGACGCGGTAGACCTCACGGTTGCGTGCTGAGGGCGTACTGAGGTCGGCCTGGATGTAGCCGTAACCGGTCTCGGGGCGTGTGGGTTTCATGCCGAGTGTGACAATGCTGTCGGTCTCGGCTGTGAAACGCAGCGCTGAAGCGACAACGCGACGGAACTCCTGTACGTTCATCACGATATGGTCGGAGGGCGTGACTACGATATTAGCGCGCGGGTCCTCGGCTTTGATGCGCCAACTCACGTAGGCTATGCAAGGCGCCGTATTGCGGCGGCAAGGCTCGAGGAGAATGTGGCTGTGGGGTACATTGGGCAACTGCTCATAGACGATGTCAGCATAAGCGGCACTGGTGACGACCCATATGTTGCTTGCGGGGCAAATGTCGCCGAAACGGTCCACGGTCAGCTGCAGAAGTGTGCGGCCACAACCGAGGACGTCGATGAACTGCTTGGGGCGCTCGGGGGTACTCATCGGCCAGAAGCGGCTGCCGATGCCTCCAGCCATTATGACGAGATGAAGTCGATTGTCCATTGTTGTATTTGAGGATTTGAAGTTGAAAGTTGAAATACACCAAGATTGGCGAATTGATAATAGCGATTCGCTCAGCGCACGACCATCTTCTTGCCGCCAACGACATACAGGCCGCGGCGGAGCGGACGGCTCGCGTCGATGCTTCGTCCAGCGAGGTCGACGATGGTGGCGCCGGCAGGAGTCCCATCACGCACGGGGAGCTCGCGCAGGCCATCGACGTCCTCGTTCAAGGGTAGTTTGACGGTGACGAGGGGGCTCCATTCCGAGAAGACGCCTTCGTCTCCATAGGCCTGCACCTGCCAGGAATAGGTTTTGCCGGGGGTGAGCCCTTCGAAGGTGTAGCTGGCGTTGGTGATGCCGCCAATGAGGTCGTAGACGGGCTCGGCACGACGGGGCGCACAAGCGAGACGCTGCCTCTTCACGTGCTTGGGCGCTTCGCTCTCGCCGAAGGCCTTTTCAAGAAAACCGTTGACCTCGTCCTCAGTAAGGATAGCATCGAAGGCAAAGAGGCCACCAACGTAGACGCGCTTGCCTGCCGTGGTGGAGATGCTAAGCTTCACGTCAGCAGGCACACCCTCCTCGAACTCATACCATAGGATGAATTCGTCGTCGGGCTCGAACTCGAAGGAAGAGACCTCATTGTCATTCTTGTCGAGGAAGGAGAAGGTGGGTTTGGCGCTGTCGTTTTTGTAATGAGAACAGTCCACGAGGAGGGTCATTGTGCCCGAGCCGCCTTTCAGCAAGGGCGTCGTAAGCGAACCAGGTTTCTCGGTGGTAGCCAGCTTGGCCCCGTACATGCCTTTGTAGACGGCTTGCCCAGTCCATCCAGGGGTGGACATATAATTATCGAGCGAGGACCCGAGGTCTTTAGTACCGTCGGACTCTGCTATTAACTTCTCGAAATCCTCGTAGAGCATGATTCTGTCTGCAGGGTCTTCGCCCGAATCGTCATCGTCGACCTCTGCCCAGCGCAGTTTGTATCCTAAAGCTCCGTCGACATCCCCCCATGAGGCAAGGAACCCTGTGGAGGTAAGGGCCATCAGTGATTCGTCCGTCACAGGCTCGGGGACGTCCAAGGCGGGGGCACCACCCATGAAGGTAAAGCCTACGAGACCGCCCGACTCGGTGATCTTCTCGATGGGTTTATGCATAAGTTTGGCACCGTCGGTGTTGGCACGATAGAGGGTGGCAGCGGGTTTCGATGCGTCGGTGAGGGCCGTGTTGCGGCCGCCGTTGGGATAAGGGTCACCCGAAAGGGTAGCGCTCGTCAACTTGTTGTCGGCAGGAATGATGGTCATGCGCTGCCGCGAAGCCATATTATTGACCACATTGTTGTACCAAGCATTCTGGTCGTAGTCGACGTGCACGACCAGCATGCCATGGCCGCTGGCGTACTTGTTCCACCCCACTTTCTGATGGTTCTCGAGGAGATAGTACTCGTTGTGGTTGCGGTCGTTGTAGACGACGTAGGCGACGGGGTTCTCCTCGATGCAAGGCATGTCAGTGACGACGGTGCCCTCGGTGAGTTCGACGGGATCGAGCCATCCGCTGAACCAACGCTCGTAGGCCGTGTAGGCGGCTGGGCAGAAGCCGTTGTTGTTGTAGCAGCCGTAGTCCATGATGCTCCACTCGCCCATGCCGAAGTTCTTCCCGGCGGAGTCGTAGAAGTCGGGCAGACCGAGGCAGTGGCTGTACTCGTGGCACATGGTGCCGATGCCGTCGAGGGTCTTGCCGCTGGTGCCCAAAAGCTCGGAGCCGCAGGCGTAGGTATCGACGGTGACACCGTCCACCTTGACCCTGCCAACGCCGGCATCGCTGAGTTGCCACTGATGGGGCCAAATGGTGTTCTCGTCAGCACCAGAGGCCTCGCTATATCCGGCATAGAGTACATAAATGTTCTCAACCTCGCCGTCACCGTCCCAGTCGTAGTTCTTGAAGTCGACTTTGTCATCGACGAGGGCGATGGCCTCAGCCACCATCTTGGCAGGCGCCTTATCGTCGCCGTTGGCGTCGTTGCCGCCGTAATAGGCCATATTTTTTGACACAGTGACAGGTCCTTCGATATCGAACTCGATGTCGAACTGTCCGTAGCTTTGGGCGCGGAAGTACTCGCGCACGCTACCAAAATTCTTACCGTATGGAGTACCAATGCCATTGAGCATCTGCGAGTAGATGGTCTGACAGCGTTCGGCGGTATTCGAGAATTGTTCGTCGGTGAAATTGACTAAGATGAGCAGGCCACGTTTCTTGACGTCGGTGGCCGCTGAGGTGCCTGCCCGATGGGGTGCTTTCATGAGTCTCCGCGTGTTGAGGGCGAGGGCGTGGCGGTGGGCATTGCGACGCTCCGTGGCCTCGGACGACAACCGGACAACGTCGCGAGTGTCGGGTACCCAATCGCCTTTGGCATCCTTGCGGACAGGCGT
>CADCOX010000045.1 GCA_902803195.1 uncultured Bacteroidales bacterium | reverse complement strand
TGCACTTGCCCTACGTGCTCATTGATGCCGAATGGGACGAGATGCGTGATGGCAAAACCATCGAGGATGCCCTCGCCTATGCCCGTGAGAAAGGTGTCAAGCCGATGATTTGGTACAACTCCAGTGTCGGATGGATTGATGGTGCGCCTGGACCTAAGTTCCGATTGAACAAGGCCGAAGACCGCGAGCGTGAGTTTGCTTGGTGCGAGCGTTTGGGCGTGGCTGGCGTGAAGGTTGACTTCTTCTCAGGCGACAACCAGAGGAATATGGACTATTGCCTTGACCTTATGGCTTGCGCAGCACGTCACCACCTTCTGATCAACTTCCACGGTGCCACCATCCCTCGTGGTTGGCAGCGCACGTGGCCTAACCTGCTCTCTACTGAGGCCGTCTACGGTGCCGAGTGGTACAATAATGTCGGTACCTTCACCACCAAGGCCGCTTCTCACAATGCTACCCTACCCTTTACGCGCAACGTTGTCGGGCCGATGGATTATACGCCCTGCGCTTTCACCGACTCGCAGCATCCGCATATCACGACTCATGCCCACGAATTGGCGCTGACAGTTCTTTTCGAGAGCGGTTTGCAACATTTGGCCGACCGTCCCGAAAGCTTCCTGTCACAGCCGCAGGCCGTGCAAGAGTTCCTCGGCCAACTCCCTGCTGCTTGGGACGAAACGCGCTACGTGAGCGGCTATCCTGGCCAAAGTGCTGTGCTGGCCCGCCGAAGGGGCTCTACTTGGTTCGTTGCGGGAATCAATGGAACGGACGAGAACGCGACGCTCGGCTGCGACCTCAGTTTCATCGGTCGTTACAAGCGTGCCACGCTGTTTGCTGATAGTGGTGATGCCAGTTCGCCTTGGTTGATCAAGCGGCAGAAGAAACTGCCCGCCACGATTGCGTGTCAGCCCCGCGGCGGTTTTGTCTGTGTTATACAGAAATAGGAAGAACCCTTATTTGTTTCGAGGTCAGCAGGTTCAGTCCGACATGCTGACCTCGTTACTTTGCATCAGCAGCCACTCCATGAGCTCAAGGTCCATGGCCGCTTCGCCTTGCAGGAGATAGTCGTCTTTGCGTTCGCGTAAGTTAGCGAGAAGTTGGCGGGCTCCGGCGGGGTCGTCCTCAAGTAACAATGTAGAGGCCGAGAGGATGCGCTGCTTGCTGCTTTGGGTCTTCGCATATTGACGAATGTAGGTTATGAGGTCCCCGGTCCAGTAGGTACGCGCTTCATCGATTCGCCCAGTAGCCAGGCAAACGAAGACCATCTCGGTTGTCAGTTCTTTCTCGAAGAGACCGAGCAGTTGTTGGCGATGGGCCATAGCGTCGGAGAGCAACTGATAGGCGACATCCCAATCGTGTTGGCTCTCGAAATGAGCAACTGCTATCATCTGCCAATTAGCTTGAAGGCCGTCAGACCAATCTGTCGGCGCGACTGTAGATGGCTGAGGAAACCACTTTGTAGGCAGGTCCTTGGGTTGAGTGCCCGATTGGACAAGCGCATTGGCTTCGAGCAAGCGGTAGAGCAACTGTTTGTCGGCAGGACGTCTTTCGAGGTGGAGGAAGTTGTAGCCGTCGTTTCCAATGCCACCCATGCGCAATGGTATGCCGTTCGTCAGGACTATGATGATGTTGATAATGAACATGATCAGGCAAAACAACCCCAACGTTTCATCGAAGCGACTTCCATCAGTTGGCGTGTAATAGTACAACACAAAGGCGATGCACGCCGTGAGGAGGTTCATCAGTACGCCTCCGGCGTTGTACCACCGTGTGTCGATGTAGGTCACTGCGCGTAGCGGTGGCCGCATAAGACACTGCCCACCCGTGCCTCCAAGGGCAAAGCGTTTCAGGCGGTAGCGGCCGTTAGTCTTGATGAGCGTGAGGTTGAACACGCGAAACGAGACGAACCTGTAGCCCGTGAGCAAGCTGAAGATGAGGTGACCGCCTTCATGCACGACAATACTCAGTACGACCGCAACGATGGTGGATAGGATGGCTTCGGCGATAAGGATGAGCAGGTTCACAAAGTCTATCTGAGCAAATTTGTCGAGCAGTTGGCCCCAAGTGAGGTCTGTGAACAGCACAGCCGCACCTCCGCCAATCAACAGACCGATGGTACAACTGATGAGGAATACAAGCAAATATCGAATGATTTTCATATATGAATAAGGTACGTATCTACTTTTTCTAACTACTTTTCGGCGCAAAGATACGCTTTTTCAAGCTACTTCGGCTGAAATATAACTTATTTTTCTTGGCCAACTGAAAAGAAACCCTTACTTTTGCAGAAAATGAAATGTTCTTATGTGTCTGATATGATGCTCAACACGCTCGCTCGCCTCAGTCGCTCGCTGGCTTCCCATGCCTCATTGTTCGTCACGGCCATAGCCGTGCTTACCTTCTTCTGCCCCACCCTCTTCGACTGGGTTCGCGGTAATACGCAAACCGCTATCCTCGGCGTCATTATGCTGACGATGGGACTGACGCTAACCACTGACGACTTCCGCGTGCTGGCACGTCGGCCATTGGACATCCTCATCGGTGCCTGTGCGCAGTTCTTCATCATGCCCTGCGTCGCGTGGTTGTTAGTGCATTTGTTCCATCTGGAACCCGCCTTAGCACTTGGTATCCTGCTCGTAGGATGTTGTCCGGGTGGTGTCTCGAGTAATATCATGAGCTACCTATGTCATGGCGACGTAGCCTATTCCGTAGGCATGACCTGCGCCTCTACCCTACTCGCTCCTGTGATGACACCTCTGCTGATGCAGTATCTGGCTGGAGAGATTATTGAGATAGATGCCATCGGCATGTTCCTGAACATCCTCATCGTAACGATTATCCCTGTCGGCATCGGCTGTTTCCTGAACTACACCTTCTCTCATCGCAAGAGCTTCCCCATTCTGCAGTCCCTGATGCCTGGGCTGAGCGTCATCTGCCTGGCCTGCATCGTTGGTGGCGTCATCTCTACGGTCCATGATAATCTGGTAGCCCGCGGCCTCACCCTTTTCCTCTGGACCTTCGCCGTAGTCTTCTGCCACAACACTTTCGGCTATCTGTTGGGTTACGCAGTTGGCATTCTCGCCAAGTTCAATACCGCCAAGAAGCGCACCATCAGCATCGAAGTGGGTATGCAGAATGCCGGTCTTGCCACCGTCCTTGCCAGCACCTTCTTTGCCGCCCAGCCCCTCTCCGTGCTCCCCTGCGCCATCTCCTGCGCTTGGCACAGCATCAGCGGCACTATTCTCTCCTCCCTCTTCCTGCGTTGGGAACG
>CADCOX010000044.1 GCA_902803195.1 uncultured Bacteroidales bacterium | reverse complement strand
TTTTACCTTTTGAGAAAGAAAGTAACTTGTATTCGTCACTCATTTCTTTACTCGCCATTCATTTAGTTACTCGCCATTCCATCATTCATCACTCGTCATTCCATCATTCGGCATTCAATTCGCCATTCCATCTATCGACCAATAAGCTCGCGTGTACGGACGGGCTCGTTTGTCGTAATGTAATCTACGCCCAAATTGATCATCTCGCGAATAGAGTCGTCGTCGTCGATGGTCCAGACGTTGACGTACATCCCCAACGCATGCGCCTCGGCCACCCATTCGGGATGCTTTCGGAAGGCATTCACATGGTAGTCAATGCCTGCATGTCCGAGTGCGTGTAATTCGGCTGGCGCTTTGTCCCCCTTGAGGTAAGCCACCTTGGCCTTCGCATCGTTCTGAACAAGGCGATTGCAGGCATGCATACTGAACGAGATGTATTCCACTTCGCGCTCAAGACCATAGCGACGCACCAGGGCCATTACTGAATCAGCAGCTGCGCGGTCTCGCTCAGGCGAGCTATGGGGCTTAACCTCGATGATCAACTTCGTTCCGCTCGGGCGTGTAGCTATCAACTCAAGCAGCTCAGGCAACGTAGGCATGTTCTCGCCATTACTGAGGACCAACTGACAGCATACGGCAGACGTGCTCTTCTCGAGGACAACACCATCGTACTTGTTGTCATGATTCACCATCACGACGCCGTCCGTCGTCAACCATACATCGATTTCGGAGCCAAAGAGATTCAGGTCCTGAGCCTTCTGCAACGAGACGCGCGAGTTCTGGCTGGAGCCTGCCGTACGCCAATGACCACGATGGGCAATGATGCCCACTTCGTGCGTGCGACGTCCCTGAGCCGACAGCATCGAGAGGGGCGCAAGTGCCAGCAGCATGAGCGCCGCTGTCAATCCTTTTCTGAAGATTTGTCTGTTCATCTCGACCTTATCATTTAATCATTTACTATATTTCGACATCTCGGCATTTCGATATTCCGGCATTCCGATATTCCTATATTTCGAGATTTCGATATTCGTCATTCATCATTCCTTGCCAAGGATAATGTTGACGAGAGCGGTCACATCGGCTATCGTGATGACGCCGTCGGTATTGATGTCGGAGAGGCTAACGACAGCCGAGGTGGAGTGTTCGGAGCCCGAGAGGATGATGTTGACGAGAGCGGTCACGTCGGCGATCGTGACGATGCCGTCCTGGTTGACGTCACCACGTAGGTTGGCATGCGGACCGAAGTAGCGCAAGACGAGATTGTCGATAGCTACCCAGTTGGCATCAGTTGCGTTGACATAGAAGCCAAGAGTGGTAGCGCCGCCGGGGAGCGTAGCGTCGACTGTGAACACTTCGGGCGCACGATCGGCAGTATGGCAGTCGACCCGTTGATCGGCCAGACGCAGACTAACGCCGCTAACGGTCAGGTCTGCCTGATCCTGTCGCACGGCCTCGACAGCTGCTTCGAGCGAATAGACACCTTCAGGCAAGTCAAGTGTCTGCGTGAGTGTGCGGTCTTCGAGAGGCGTCGCATTTGCCCACGACTCAGCGTAAGGCCAATTGAAATGCGCGTGTTCTGGACCATTATCGTGATTGAGAATCCAAGTATTAGTCATATCCCATCCCAGCGTGCTATTGTCGTCGAACGTAGGATTCACAAGAGGAATACGAACAGGCTGAGAAGGCGTAGCCAAGGCAAGATAATCATCGGCCGAACCGTCGTAATAAAGATGAATGTTATCGATAGCTACCCAGTTGGCCGGCGTAGATCGGATGCTGAGACCATAGGTGAGCTTGCCATCGGTAACCTTGACTCGCAGGGCGCAAAGTTTGGGTTCGCCATTCCCCGTGGCTACTTCAACGGATTGATCCTGAGCGTAGAACTTGACGCCCGTAATGACAACGTCGATATCGCTCTGATTGGTCGAGATAATCGAGGCCGTGAGGTAGTAGTAGCCATTGGGCAAGTCGGTTATCGTCTGCTCGAGGTCGGAGTCAGGAAGCGTACCTGTAGAAGCGACCCATCGTTCGATGAAGGGGTAATCTATACGCGCGCCATCTCGGCCGTTGACGTAAGGCGCACTCCCATTCTGGTAATTGACGACCATTCCGTTGTTGGTCCAATCCTTCAAGCTGCCCGTACAGAGATAGGGCGCATAGGCAGTGGTGATGTCATAGCCATAGTCGGGCAGAGGGTCGAAAATGGACGTCGCCTCGGCGAGTTCCTCCGTATCGAGGATGAGCCAGCGTTGGTCGGAGGCAGCATTCGTATTGCTGAACGCGGTGGAGGCCGTCACGTTGGCCGTGGTCAAAGAGAGTGTTTGCGGATTGCTCTCCATGGTAGGACGCATCACATGGTAACAGTCGTAGGTGGCATACTTATTGCCAGAACCCAAGGTGACATCGACGAAAGAGAGTTGGAGCCTCAGATTAGAAGCCGACATAGCGGACGATGCGATGAAGCCGTTGATGGCGTTGGATGAATTGTACGTAACATAACGCCCAGTAGACTGATTGCGAATGCGATACGTATGGGTTGCAACATCAAAGGAGATGGTCCATAAAGCTCCCTTCTCGGGCATGATGACTTCATCAGTTGAGAGGGCTACGGTCTGCAACTTACCGTCTTTATCCACGAGGTATGAGCGGAGACGACCGAGCGAGAGGTCCGAACTGGTGATGACAAACGACTTCGTATCGTCGACGTCGAGCGTGTAAGCCAAGCCCTGCAGATTACTGTTGACGGGTGCGAGTCCATCCTCGACGACGGCCTGCATGAGGAGCGAGTTGCCGTAATACGAGGCATCGGTATGATTGTCCTCATGGGCTCCGTTAATGGTATAGGAGAGAGAGTTCTGAGCATTCGTAGCCCATAGATGGGTGCCATCGCCTGTCAGACGGACATTATTGCTGTTATCCCAGAACTGCAGGAAACGAGTGGCCCGCTTGCCATACCAGATACCTCTGGAACTCTCAGAACGGATGTCGCCTGTGTAGGTGCCATGCGTACCAACGCCAATGCCATGTCCCATCTCATGAAGCAGTGTACCCGTAGCCTGATAGTCAACGGAAGGGCCAACGCGGATATTGCCGCCGTAAGAGCAGTCGGCTGTAGGGGTTCCCGAGGCATAATGGACGCTGAGATGGGCACCCGTGATGCTGGTGAGCGACGACCATAGCGTGGCGACGCTGGCTGCCGACTGGCTGATGCGAGCATCGATAAGGCCGCCTCCCTCGTTACCATAATTCCAGGTGACACGACCTTGCGGGAGTGTGTAGGCACGTATGACCTTGCCATAACCGACCTTGTAGTCCTTGGTTATCGCATACGCGCGTATATAATATAAGGTAGCGGGCTCGAGGTTGTCGAGACAATAGATGCGCCCTCCGTTCTCGATGTAGCGCGTCGACCGCGGGTCGGCAAG
>CADCOX010000043.1 GCA_902803195.1 uncultured Bacteroidales bacterium | reverse complement strand
GATGGTAAATAGCCTTTTCACCATTTCCCTTTCAACTTACAATACTTCATTGATTATGAAAACAAAACGACAATACAGTTCGCTGGCGAAAGCCTTCGAGAGCATCATCTTCTTCATCCTCGCTTGGCTGTGGGCTTCTTTATGGATGGGAGATATCATGCGAATCGCCTACGAATATTCGTTCTTTGCTCCCAACGCTACGCTCATGCTCTGGCTCGAACAGAAGTCATTAGGTTGGCTGTGGATTGTCGGACGTGCGTTGCTAACGCTCTATCGGTGGACGTTCGTCGGCGGGGCATTCGTAGCCTTACTGCTAACTCTTGGAGCTGTCCTCTTCGGCTATTGCCTTCGTTTGCGTCCGTTGTGGCGATGGCTCCAATGGTTGCCTGCTGCAGCTTGGATGCTATGGACCTCACACGCCGGACTCAACCTTTACTACAAGGATGAGCCCGGGCGCATCCTCGCTATCCCGTTTGTCTTCATGCTTGCATGTGCAGTCATCGCCGCCATCCGTTTCTTCATGCGGAAACCTTCGGTAAACTACTACCAAGGCCTTGACTTTGCTGAGAATAGCAGTAAGAAAGACAATCAAAACAAGAAATCACTATTTGCTCGCGCGCCTTGGATAGCTTCTGTCATTTCCATCATCGTAATGGTTGCGTGCTTTGCATTGCCCATGCTCTACCTCAATCACCGTCATCCATACATGCGCCCACTCACCCGCATGCAAGTCCAATTGATGAACAACGATTTCGAGGGCATATCTCGCACAGCTCACGAGCACCCCGACATGAGCTATCGTCAGACGACAGGCTACTATGTGATTGCTTTAGCGCATTTGGGGCAACTGGCCGACAAACTCTTCGACATTAAAATAGAGTTCGATACCATTCGTGCGGTTGGCTACAACAAAAAGCCCAATCAATGCATGAACTACCATATCATCGACTGCAACTATCATGCAGGACTCATCCGTGCAGCCCGTCACTATGCTATGGAGCAAATGACGATGGACGGCCCATCGCTATTCACAATGAAAATACTCACTAAGATGGCGCTCCTCGACAGCGACTGGATGTTGGCTCGCAAATATATTCGTATTCTCAAGAAAGTACCTTTTGAGGACGATTTCATCAGCAAATACGAACCTATGATCGAGCGTAATAATCTCATTCAAGCCGACCCCGAGTTTGCTTTCATCAATAAATTCGCGCCCTCATTCCATACGCTCGAACAGTTCTATCTAAAACCCTGTTTTGCTGGTTTCTTCGTCAACCTGAACAGATTCCCTAATGCCGAGGTTGAAGAATGGAGCGCCGTAGCTTGCCTCTACAGTAAGCGCATGCCCGACTTCCTAAAGCGTTGTCAGCAGTATGCAGGGCATATGCCGCCACGCGCCATAGCTGAAGGACTTGCACTGCAGGCTTATAAGAACCCTGACATCCTCGAGGTCTTCCCACAACTGGAGATGCAGGTCGAGCAACTCTCCTACTTCCTGCAGGTGGCACAGCCGTATATGAAGGATCGCGAGCGAGGCAGCCGAGAGCTCTTCAACCAATTCAAAGGCTACTACCCCTACTACTATTTCTTCGGCAACATGCGCTCTACGCGTCAACCTGGTGAAGGCGAAATCGAGCACAACAACGCTGGTGTGAATTAGGAGTTAATAATTTGGAATGAACACTTTAGACTTATTGATCTGATTATGAATAAGGGTCTTACCATACGACTGATTATATTGATGATAGCGGCCATAAGCTTCGCTTGTTGCTCCAGTCGACCTACTTCGATACCTGAGTCTTACACCGACGTAGCCGACTCGGCAGTCATCTATCCCGACTATTGCGGCGTGACGATTCCACCTAATATAGCGCCTCTTAACTTTATGGTCACTGACACGCTGGCCGATTCCTTCGTGGCAGACATCAACGGCGTCATCTGCGGAGCTACCGAGAATGGCAAGTTTGACATCGACTCCACCGCTTGGCGACGCTTGCTCGTCGACCGCCGAGGGAAGGATATTCAAGTCACCATCTACGCTCATCGCCAGCAGAAATGGCTGCGTCATCCATCGTTCACTATTTCTGTAGCCGAGGAAGACATTGATCCTTACGTGACCTACCGCCTCATCGAGCCAGGCTACGAACTCTACTTCCAGCTCGGCATCTATCAGCGTAATCTGACTAACTTCGACGTCAACACCATCTACGAGAACAATCGCGATCACAATACTAAAGAGCCGCATTGCATCAACTGTCATAACTTCCAGAACAACGACGCCGATCGCATGTACCTCCACGTACGTGAGAACTACAAAGGTACTGTCTTCACTAACGGCAAGGAGGCACATAAGATAATGATTAAGCATGACAGTATACTTGCTTCCGGAGCCTATGGACATTGGCATCCTACTCTGCCCCTTGTCGCTTATTCGACCAACCTCACGCAACAGGTCTTCCACATGCATTATCCCGAGAAGATAGAAGTCTACGACAGAGGGTCCGATCTCTTGTTCTACGATGTCGAGCACAACAGCGTCCGTCACATCCTTCGCACGTCCGACCACTTCGAGACGTTCCCCTGCTGGTCGGCCGACGGCACGCGCCTCTACTACTGCGACGCTCGCCTGCCCGAATTTGAATACGAGAACTTCGACGCCAGTCTCGTCATGCACTACGACAGCCTGTTCTACGACCT
>CADCOX010000042.1 GCA_902803195.1 uncultured Bacteroidales bacterium | reverse complement strand
CTTCAGTACCAGAATAGTTATTCTTCCAAACGACTTTTTTCAAGACCTTTCCTGAATAGGTGAAATTGATAGTAACATTTTCTGTCTGCGAGTACTTCTGCCCCTCATACGAACCACTTTCCTTATATGATCCTGTGATAGAAGCCACTTGCTTATTGGAGTTGTAACTGACAGTGCCGCTCTCAGAAGCACTCATCTTTGCTCCATCATAGACAAAATCATATGAGCCCGATACTTTGGAAATAAAGCCATTGCCATTGAACGAAGCTTTCATCTCAATGCCATCATCACTGAATGAGATACCTTTTGTAGAGAATTCGTATGTATCTCCATCAGCAGAAAAACTTTCCAGATAGCCCTGTTCATCATAGTAATAACGGAAATCACTGCCTACGCTTGAAAGGCGATAGCCTTCGGGCAATTCGTGGTTGCCGCGTCCATCGTCGAGCTGACCAGCCGTTGACTTGCCGCTAAATGATCCGCCACCGCCGTCTTCTTCGTCGTCATCGCCACAGGAAGTGAATGTCATACCTGTTGCCAGCGCTACGGCCAGCATCAAAAAATACTTTTTCATTGTTGAGAAGTTCTTAGAAGATGATAGGATTAGTAAAAAGAATCCCCATCTTCCGCTGAAGGAGAGATGGGGAGATTCCGTTAAAAACTTGTTAGAAGGCAATACCTAAGCGGAGCATAAGACCCTGATTGAACTCATCAGACTCCTTGTCCCATTTAGCAAAACCGCGCTGCCACATGAAATCGAGGTTGAAGTTCTGATACCAGATGCCGAAGCCAAGCTGGATACCAGCATCGAAGTGGTTGTAGTCCTCAACCTCATCGTCCCAAATGCTAAGCGACTCGTCGCCATCAGAGAACTTACCTGCATAGTCGAAAGCAGCGAAACCGCCGAGGTGAGCATCAATCTTGAAGTCTTTGGTAATGGCATACTTATAACCGACCTGGAACGGCGTCCAACGAAGGTTGTGAGCGAAGAGCTTGAAATCGGAGTGCTTAATCTTGTAGCCGCGTGAGCCAAGACCCCATTCCATGCCCCAATACAGGCCACCACGGATGCCATTATTGAAGCCATAAACGAAATCATAGCAGGGCTTTGCCTTCATGAAATCGCCTTCAACATCGCCGCCAACGGGCTTGGACATGTCCAGGCCGAAACGGACATAGCTGATGTTCTCGGTAGGTGCAACAACCTTAGTCTCGCCGACGCGAACGGTGCTTGAACTACGAGAGGAAACAATCTGAGCCTGAGCTCCAACGGACAGCGCAATAGCTGCCATCAACATGAAAATCTTTTTCATAGTGATAATGTATTAAATAAAAATGAATAATTAGCGACGAGTTGTGGTCTTGATAGCAGCTTTAGCAGCACCGGTCTGAACATCGACTGTGCTCTGCGTATCATCTTTGAAAATCCATTGATAATCCTCCTTTGTTGCCGAGCCCCATTTCACGAAGTTGGCCGTAAAGCCTTTCACGGTCACATGGAAACCTTCGGTCGTACTGCCTTTGATATAGAAAGTAGCTGCAACGATGACGTCGACATTATTGTCCTCAGCCAACTTGAACACGGCACGACTGCGCAGATTGTCGAAGAGCGCACCGCCTTCACCAGACATAGCCTGCACCTCGGCCAAAGTGAAATCATAGGTGTGCGAGACGCGGTCCTTGACTTCGAGTTCGCACGTGAGCGGTTTCACATAAGCGCGGGCATAGGGATCTACAACACGGGCCTGAGTGTCCTCGAAGCTGCTGATGGTTGTCGATTTCTGAGCCATCATGTTGCCAGCCATGAACAAGCCGACAGCAACAAAGAACAATTTCAATTGGTTCATACGAGTATGTTTAAATAAATTAATAATTGTTTTGCGGTGCAAAAATACAAACGTTCCTCGTTATGACCAAATTTTGATGCTCTTTTTTCACGGAAATGCTCAAGTTTCTCGTCACAAGAGCGTGATGGTCATGACATGACGGGTCGAACTGTCGACTTCGAAGCCGGCGGCGACACGGATGCCAACGACCCAGACGATGGCGTCGGAGGCACAGACGACGAGCTGGCGCTCTTTCTCGAAGAGGGACAGCTTGTGGTCGGTGAGGAGGTCGCTCACAAGACGCGTGCCCTCCATACCAAAGGGTTGGAAGCGATCGGCCGACCGAGCCATACGGATGGTAAGCGGGAAGGTTAGCTTCTCGAGATCGAAACAGGCAGTGCGGGCATCGCGAGGAATAGCGAAGGTAGCAGGGTCGATGGCTTGACGACGGATGAGCAGACGCGTACCATCGGGCGCTTCGAAGAGTCCGCTGAGCGGTAGTGTAGTCTCGCGGAAAGTCGACACATCAGAAACCGCTTGCCACAGCAAACGCCCACGGTCGCGCAAGAGACGCCAGTGCTCGCTCTTCCACTCGTGACCAGACTCACCATCGAGGTGATGGTAGACATCGGCAGCCTGCTCAGCGCTGAAACCGCGTTCGCGAAGAATCTCAAAAAGAATGGTTTGAGGGGAAATGGCTCGACGTAGCGCCTCGATGTCAATGCCCTCATCGCTCTCTATATCAGCACGTTGGCGTGCAACGGCGTCATCGTAGAGCGCTTCGGCATCTGCAAGACGGTCGATGGTAGCGGCAAGATTCGTACGCACGCGCGGATTCAACTCTTCCATCAACGGCAGCAGACGCAGACGCACGGCATTGCGCTGGGCGGCATCGGCGTCAAGGTTCGTGCTATCGATGACGAATGTCTGTTCGCGTTCTGCCAACCAGGCCTCGATGTCAGCACGAGAAACGGCGAGGAGCGGGCGCAAGAGCTGCAGCGGCTCATCCTGCTCCGAGCGATTGGGCACAGGAAGGGAAGCACTTACGCTCATCCCTGTGAGGCCGTGGATACCCGTCCCGCGAATGAGGTTGAGGAGCATCGTCTCGAGGTTGTCGTCTCGATGATGGGCGACACACAACGCGACAGCATCGAGCGAACGAAGTTGCTCGGCAAACCAGCCATAACGCAGGTCGCGAGCAGCCATCTCAATGCTGATGCCGTGGCGCTGAGCATAGGAACGCGTACGGAAATGACGTACGCTGACCGGTATCTCATGCTGGCGGCAGAGTCGACGGCAAAAGGCTTCGTCGGCATCGCTTTCGGTGGCGCGAAGTTCGAAGTTGCAATGCAGAGCGTGGACGCGGAACCCCAGTTCCTTGAGGGCAAGCAGCAAGCAAACGCTATCGGCGCCCCCACTGAGGGCAACTGCCAGAAGCCCGCTCTCTGGCTGAATACCGACTGCCGCGAGGGCCTGGTTAACGTGATCTAAGAGTGTCATTACGGCTGTTATGAGAGAAGTTTCTATATAAATAACGCATTTTTTTCAAAAAAGTTGTGTTGAATGCTTGTTAATTCAAAAAAATGCCTTACCTTTGCACCCGCATTCAGGAAATGGTGCCTTGGATGAGTGGCTTAGTCAACGGTCTGCAAAACCGTCTACAGCAGTTCGAATCTGCTAGGCACCTCTGCTTGTAACGAGAAAGGACTCCTCGATTGAGGGGTCCTTTCTTTGTGTGGTAGGATGGACCTTCACCTGACGGTGAAGGGACGGTGGCGAGGGTGAAGGGGCGGTGGCTGTGGGAGCGAAATGAGCGAAAGGTATTACAACTCTAAGGAGTCGATTTCGTCGGCCAGCGCAAACATATCGGGAAAGACGAGATTAGCACCTGCATCCCACAGAGCGCTATCGGGGAGTGGCCCCGTGTTGACAGCGATAGTGAAGATGCCTGCCGCCCGTGCCGATTGTATGCCTAACGGAGCATTCTCGACGACGACAGCCTCGGCGGATGTGATTCCAGCCTTCTGGAGCCCCATCAGATAAGGCTCGGGAAAAGGCTTGCCTTTCTTCACATCGAAGGCCGTGACCATCAGCTCGCGCGTGAACTGACCGGGGAAATGGTGGTTGAGGTTGTCGAGCAGCGAGCGTTGCCCAGAGCCGGTGACGATGACCCGCATGAGCCCTCGCGCGCGTACTTTATCTAATACATCACAGACGCCAGGCATGACGGGAGCCTCGCCTTTCGCTTCGAAATAACGATTGAACTCCTCGCTCTTGGCGGCGTAAATATCCGTTATCTCCTGCTCCGTTGCCTCACGTCCCCAGGTGCGCAAAGCTATGGCATTGATGGTGCCAGCGCCCGTGCGCCCTTCGTTCATATAAACCTCCTCGGCGGTCATCGAGAGGCCATAGCGCTCTACAGCCTTCACCCAAGCAACGGCATGCCCCGGCATAGAGTCGAAAAGCACGCCGTCCATATCGAATAAGAAAGCTTTCAGAGGAGACTTCCCCCTTAGCCTCTCCCCATTAGGGAGGGGTGTAAGAGGTATTTCAGAGGGGGATTTATCCATTGATTCTTTTGCGAATAGCCTCAGTTTCGTTCTCATAACCCGGCTTGCCGAGGAGAGCGAACATATTCTTCTTATAGGCTTCGACGCCGGGTTGGTTGAAGGCATTCACGCCGAGGAGCTGGCAGTGGATGCCGCAAGCCTTCTCGAAGAAATAAATGAGGAGTCCGAGGTGGTAGGCATCCAGACGCTCGATGGCGATGCGGATGTTGGGTACGCCTCCATCGACATGAGCCAGCTGCGTTCCGAGTTCGGCCATCTTGTTGACCTCATCGACACGCTTGCCTGCCAGGAAGTTCAGTCCGTCGAGGTTCTCTTCGTCGGAGGGGAAGAGCAGTTCGTGCTCGGAGTTCTCCACACTGATGACCGTCTCGAAAATTGTGCGCTCGCCATCCTGAATCCACTGGCCCATCGAATGGAGGTCGGTGGTCAAGTCAACGCTGGCGGGGAAGATACCCTTCTGGTCCTTGCCCTCGCTCTCGCCATAGAGCTGTTTCCACCACTCGGCGATGAAATGGAGCTTAGGCTGGTAGTTGGCCAGGATCTCGATCTTCTTGCCTGCCGTATAAAGTGCATAGCGAGTAGCGGCATACTGAGCGGCGGGGTTCTCGGCAAAGGGAGCTGCTGCAAGTTTCTCCATATCCTGGGCACCTTTGACGAGCTGGTCAATGTCGAAACCGGCCACGGCGATAGGCAGCAAGCCTACGGGTGTGAGCACGCTGAAGCGTCCGCCAACGTTGTCGGGAATGACGAAGCTCTTGTAGCCTTCCTTGTCAGCACAGGTGCGAGCAGCACCGCGCTTAGCATCAGTGATGGCCACAATGACGCGGCGAGCAGCGTCCTTGCCCATCTGCTCCTCGCACTGCTTCTTCAGCAGACGGAAAGCGAGAGCCGTCTCGGTGGTCGTACCGCTCTTACTGATGTTGATGACGCCGAACTTCTTGCCTTTGAGGTAAGTAGTCAACTCGCTGAGGTAATCCTCGCCGATATTGTTACCAGCAAAGAGGATGACAGGACTCTTGCCATCGTTGACCAGCCACTGGAAGCTGTTCGAGAGGGCTTCGATGACTGCCTTAGCACCAAGATAGCTGCCGCCAATGCCAGCCACAACCACAGCCTCGCACTCCTGACGAAGGGTGGCAGCCACGGCCTTCACCTCAGCCAAGAACTCGGGGGTAATGCTGCTGGGAAGATGCAACCAACCGAGGAAATCATTGCCAGGGCAGGTGCCGTCTTCAAGTGATTGCAATGCTGCGGCCACGCCTTCAGCATAAGCGTTGATCGTCTCTGTGCTCACGAAAGGAGCGACTTTGGAAATGTCTAATTTAAGCATAATGTTATTGGGGGTTAATAATTTACCTTATAAATATTGACGTCTATTCCGCTAAGTTTTCGACACGCAGGTCAGTGATGCAACTTTTCATGTTGGCATCTGTGCGCAGGAGGGGGAATCGGAGGGTGCGGATGACATTGAAGGTCTTGTCTTTGGGGAACGTCCGTTTGTCGGGACCGAGCGTCTCGATGAGTTTTCCATCGACGTAGAGGCGGGTCTCGCGGTTATCACCTTCGATGGCTATACGCTCCTTCATGCCTGGCCTTACCGAGTGGCGGAAGCTGAAAAGATAGCCGTCGCGACAGAAACCTATGCGGCCTGTGACGGGGTCGGAGAGATAGAACTCGGTGTCGTCGTTACGGAAAAGGGCTGTGCCGCGTGATTCTTCCCTTCCTTCGATGTCGAAGCTAACACGATAAGGCCATCCGATATGGGCGATGGGACGTGTCGACGACGGCGTCACAGCGGGCTGTGAAAAGACTAAGCCCTTGGGATAGCTGCCGAGGTCGTTGACGCCCGGTGCTTCGCCAAGGCGTGCGGCCAACTGCGTCCATTCGTCGTAGGCGCGAAGGGTGTCGGTTGTCCAGCATTTCTCGGCTACAGCCTGAAGGGCAGGAAACACTCGGTGGTGGATATCGGCCACGGCAATGCCGTTGCCGACGATATCGTTCCAAACGGCAAACATGCCACCCTCGATGTGCGGGTCGCGTTCGGTGAATCGCTTTTGTCCAATCTGGGCAGGCGTCCACTCCTTATAGATATAAGGGATATTCAAATAGTCGTAGTAGTAGCCTGCGGCGGGAACGATATATAGGAAACGGTCGGGGACACTGAGGAGCTGATAGCCAAGTCGCATCATCGAATCGGGTTCAGCGTAACCGTTGTACCAGGCGTACATGAGTACGTTGTCGACCTTCACAGGAGTCGTACCTTGAGAGTGAGTGAGCGATCCCCAGAAGGCGGCCTTCTTACCATAGGACTCGACCTTGCGGATGAGGTGATCGGCGAGGGCACGGAAACGCTCGGTGATATCCTGACGTTTGTTGCTGTACTCGTCTGTTCCAATATGAACGCGCGGACCGGCGAAGACGGGGTTCGGCCCTTCAAGATATTCAGCATAGAGGCTGTCCACGAAGGGAATGACCTCGGGGTTCGTCAGTTCAAGATGGTCCATGCCGAACTCCTTGGAGCCGAGGCTGGGACGATAATGCGAGAAGCAGAGGCTGTGGGCTGGAACGTCGATTTCGGGGATAATCTCCACGCCGAGCTTTGCAGACTCGATGATGAACTCCCGGAAATCGGCCTTCGAGTAGCTGCCGTCCTCGGCGGTGAGGCCAGGGAAGTTTTCGCTCTCGAGGCGGAAGGCTGCATACGTCTCATTCCAATCGTCGTGAAAGAACTGGCGCATGCCGTTGTCGTTAAGGTGTACGTTGAGCACGTTCATCTTGTAGTAGGCCATGGTACGTACCAGATGACGAAGATACGAGAGCGGGATATACTTGCGACCACAGTCGATCATGAATCCACGCATCGGATAGTCGGGGCGGTCGATGATCTTACCACAAGGAAGAGTTGCTCCCTCGGCAGCGCTTGACAGAGATTGACGCGCCATCTGCAGGAG
>CADCOX010000041.1 GCA_902803195.1 uncultured Bacteroidales bacterium | reverse complement strand
GAAGAACGTGGCGTATATTTATCTTTGTTGGATTTCAACAAATATGCCGGCTATCATGGCACAGATGTCGTATTATGCCTGACGGATCATGAGAAGAATGCTGTTTACTGCGATGAACATGGACGCGACTTGCGTGGAAAGGTTGAAATAGCTATTCTGAAGTATAAAGGCTTAATCAAGAAACAGGCTTTTCAGATAAACAGAAACTCCCTATATAAGCGCAGGGAGACTTTGGAAGAGCAAAAGAAAGTTTTCATGGAACAGAACCTTGGCGATGACTTAATCGTTAAAAAATTGTTGGAGCAGTTTGACTTGGACATAAAGGAAGGTATTGCTGAAGAAGATGATAAATAAACCGAAGGCAAATTGAAAAGAATTAAATGAAACAACAGTGGAGGCAGAGTGGAGGCTATTTGAATAGCTTCCACTCTTGTAATTACTTATGAATGAGTGGGTTGAGTGTGGTTTTAAGCACAAAAGTGGAAGCAGGGCGTTTCTCCCTTGAAATATTTTTGCAAGAAGCGCGAAAAGAATAATCTCTTATCGTGAAAAGATTATTTGCAAAAAGTTTGTGGGTATCGGGGATTTCATATAACTTTGCCTCCACAACTCTTCTTTTCAACGTATTACATAACTTATTTAAGGAGTAGAAAGCACTATGAGACAGTTGTTTAACAGGGCTGGGGCCATTGGGCTTCAGCATGATGGGATTTCCCCCAATGAAAATGAAACGGGCATCCATTTCAACTTGCCCAAGGACACATCAATCGGCATCATCAAGGTGGTGGGCGTAGGCGGTGGCGGCTGCAACGCGGTGAGGAATATGTACCTTGAGGGCATCGCCAACGTGACGTATGCGGCTTGCAACACGGATAGCCAACAGCTGGTGCGCTGCCCTGTGCCGGTGAAACTGCAATTGGGGGTGGACGGCCTCGGTGCCGGCGGCAATCCCGACAAGGGGCGCGAGGAGGCTGAGCGCACGCGCGACAGCATCAAGACTCTTCTGGACGATGGCACAAAGATGGTGTTCGTGACTGCCTCAATGGGCGGCGGCACTGGAACGGGCGCAGCACCTATCGTGGCACAAGTTGCGAAAGAGATGGGCATACTGACCATCGGCATCGTGACTATCCCCTTCTCGTTTGAAGGGCAACAGAAGATCTTGAAGGCGCTGCGAGGCATGGAGGAGATGCGACGGAACGTGGATGCCCTGTTGGTGGTGCAGAACGACAAGCTGACGGGCGGTACCTTCAAGGAACTGCCCGACGGCGAGCGTCAGCGCATACCGATGAAAGATAAGTTCAAAGAGGCTGACAACATCCTGAAGAATGCGGCCAAGAGCATCTCGGAACTGATTACGTTGCACACCGACGGCGACATCAACCTGGACTTCCGCGACGTGGAGACGACGATGAAGAACGGCGGCGATGCCATCATGGCGGTGGGGCGTGCCTGTGGCGAACATCGCGTGGAGCGAGCCATCATACAGGCGCTGGATTCGCCCTTGCTGTATGGCAGCGACATAGGACGTGCCAAGCGTATACTCTTCGACATCTACACGAGCGACGAGGAGCCGCTGTACATCGACGAGATGAACGAGATACAGGATTTCATGCAGCAACTGGACCCGAATATCGAGGTCATCTGGGGTACGTCGACCGACGACTCACTGGGCAAGGATGCGAAGGTGATCATCCTGGCAGCGGCTATGGCGCACGAGATGGAAGTGGAGAACGGTCAGCAACCATCATCGACCAACGATGATGCGTACTTCCAAGCACTGATGAATCAGTTGTATTTCTCGCCCAAGGCTTCCGTAAGAACCGTCATTGAGAAGGAATTGGAGTTAAATTTTAACGAAAACGAAAACGAAAACGGGAACGAGGGACTCACCTCCGACCCCTCTCTGGGAAACGGGAACGACAACGAAAACGAGAACGAGAGTGAAGAGCCTACGAAAGAGCCTTCGCGCTGGAAAACATTCCTCGAGAAGGCTCAGATATGGCTTATTAACCTAACGAAAGAATAGGTGCGCTAAATGATGGGGAAGCTCATACCATTGATCTTGCGGTAGAGGTCGAGGGCGTAGACGTCGGTCATGCCGGAGATGTAGTCGAGGACGGCCAGGAGACGCTCGTAGAGGTGCGGATGGCGGATCTGATACTGCCGCGAGACCCGGTTGAGCAGGAGCTGCGAATAGGCACGGTCGGGATGGAGAGCGGCCTCAACCATGAGGTCGGTGAGGAAGGTCATGACGCGGAAACCGGCGAGCTCGATGTCGACGACGTCCTTGGAGTGATAGATATGACCAAAGCTGGTGCGCACACACTCGTCATAAGCGCGCTGCGGAACGTCGGAGATGTGCTGGATGAGGGTGCCGCGGAAGGTGCCGCTGAGGATGTCCTGCTCGGCATTGACAAAGACGCGCACACATTCGCTCTCGAGACAGTTGATGACGCACGAACGAAGGTAGACAATCTGTTCGTTGGTGTCGTGCACATCGAGGCGGTCGAGGTGGCGCACAATCTCGTCCCGACGTTCGGGGGTGAAGTAGGCGAGGAGCAGTTCGCGGGTGTCGGCCGTGGAGAGGATGCGGAGCTTGTGGGCGTCCTCGATGTCCATGATCTCGTAGCAAATATCGTCGGCCGCCTCGACGAGGTAGACGAGGGGGAAGCGCGCATAGCGATAGGTGTCGGGAGCCGAGGAGAGCTGGGGGATGCCCAGTTCGGCGGCTATGCGGCGATAGTCGTCGAGTTCGGCCTGGAAGAATCCGAACTTCTGCTGCTCGCCGGCAAGCGTGCTTGAGAATGGATATTTGACGATGGAGGCGAGGGTACTGTAGGTCATGACGAAGCCTCCAGGCCTACGGCCGTCGAACTGATGAGTGAGCAGTCGGAAGGCGTTGGCATTGCCGTCGAAATGAGTGATGTCGTCCCATTGCGCGGGCGTTAGGCGGTCGCCCGTTTCGGAGTCGCAATAGGTCTGCAGGTAGCGCCCTTCACCTTCGCTGAAATAGGTGGCAATGGCGCGTTCGCCAGAGTGGCCGAAAGGAGGATTGCCAAGATCGTGGGCGAGGCAGGCTGCGCTGACGATGGCTCCGAGCTCAGACAGGTGTGTGCCCGCGAGTTCAGGATGGCGCTCAAGCAGGAGGCGTGCGCTGTCGTTGCCGAGCGAGCGGCCTACGCTGGCCACCTCGAGGCTGTGGGTGAGGCGGTTGTGAACGAAGATGCTACCGGGGAGGGGGAACACCTGCGTCTTGTTCTGCAGGCGACGGAACGGGGCCGAAAAGATGAGACGGTCGTAGTCGCGCTGAAACTCGGTGCGGTCGTCGCGCGAGCGTTGCTCGGCCTCAAGACCGAAGCGTTTGGTGCTTAAAAGTTGTTTCCAATTCATCATGACGGGGCAAAGATAGGCATAAAAGTTGAAAAGTTGAAAAGTTGAAGGGTTGAAAAGTTGAAAAAGTGAAAAAAGAAAAGAGAAACGCTCGCTATTCACTATATTTTATGTACTTTTGCAGCGCAATTCAATAAAGGAGTAACAAGCAATGAAAGTGAAGATTATCAACCGCTCTCATCACGCGTTGCCGACGTATGCTACCCCGCTCTCGGCAGGCATGGACCTACGCGCTAACTTGACGGAGCCGCTGACGGTGGCACCGATGCAGCGCGTGCTGGTGCCCACGGGACTTTTCATCGCCTTGCCCGAGGGGACGGAGGCCCAAGTTCGACCCCGCAGCGGCCTGGCCATCAAGCACGGCATCACGGTGCTGAACGCGCCAGGTACGATAGATGCTGACTACCGCGGCGAGGTGTGCGTCATCCTCATCAACCTTTCCACAGAACCATTCGTCATCAACGATGGTGAGCGTATCGCTCAGATGGTCATCGCCCGCCACGAACAGGCTGAATGGGTCAGCGTGGATGCCTTGGACGAGACTGAACGCGGCGCAGGCGGCTTCGGACACTCTGGGAAAAGTTGACAAGTGGACGAATGGGTTGAAGTTTTGACATTGATCTTTATACTTTCATAGTCGAAGTATTTATTTAGAAGTGATAAGACATTTAAGGTTAGTTCCTATAGCGTTGGTCGTCATACTCTTGTGTGGCGCCTGTGGTGCTGCGAAGAATGGAAACGGGAATAATAACGGGAACGTTAACGTTAACGATAACGGGAACGTTAACGGGAACTCTTTGCTCTCTTCTCAAAGGAAGAGGGTGGCAGGGAGTGAGTCGTTCCGACTCGACTATTTCTTCCAGGAGGCGATGAAGCAGAAGATGCTGGGGCGCTACACCGAGGCCTACGACCTGCTGCAGCACTGCCGCGAGATAGACGCCGACGCGCCCGAGGTACTCTATGAATTGTCGCTCTACCACCTGCTCTTCCGCGAGGACTCGGTCGCGTTAGGCCTATTAGGTCGCGCCGCTGAGTTGGATCCCCGCAACACGTTCTACAAGGAGGCGCTGGCCAACTACTACCTGAACCGACAAGAGGCGGAGAAGGCGCTGCCGTACATGGAGGCGCTGGCCTCCCTGCAACCACGACGCAGCGATGTGCTGGCCCAGCTGGTGCGCATCTACTCGGCCACCGACCGTGCCGCCGATGCTATCCGTGCTCTGGACCGCATCGAGGTGCTCGAGGGGAAGATGGCAAGCGTCAGCTACCAGAAATTCGCCCTCTACAAACAGATGGACCAAGAGGAAAAGGGGTTCCAGGAATTGGAGAGCCTCTGCCGCGAATATCCTCACGAGATGAGCTACCGCCTGTCCATCGGCAACCAACTCTTGGAGGCCGACCGCGTGAGCGAGGCGCTGCACGTCTTCGACGAGGTACGACGCACAGAGCCCGACAACCCTTCGCTGGCGCTGTCGATGCTGGAGTACTACCGGCACATAGGCAACGACTCGCTGTTCACAGTGCTGCGTGACTCAATGCTCTTTGCCGAACGCACAGAGACGGAGGTGCGCGTAGCCCTCATGCGCGACCTGATTGCACAGGAGGTGAAGGCCGACAGCCTCGGACCGCAACACATCACAGCCACCTTCGACAGCCTCGAACACCACTTCGAGGGCAACCTGGACCTGCTGCAGTTGCGCGCCGCCTACCTGGCGACCTATGACAAGCAGAACGACAGCGACTTCGTGGCCGTTATGGACCGCGT
>CADCOX010000040.1 GCA_902803195.1 uncultured Bacteroidales bacterium | reverse complement strand
GGCTCCATCCTGCGGATGCCCTCCATCACATGTTTGTGCTGCTTGCCCGCCAGCTCAGCAATCTCGAGCGACGTCATGCGCTGAACGCCGTCATCGCCCATGCCGCCATTGTTGAACACTCCGTGAAATTGAAGGCCGTTTCATAACATAATAAAGTTTTAGCGGACACCAAAATACTAAACAAGAAGAATAACGCCTTCTTCCCCTATACTAAACAAGAAGAATAACATCCTCCTTATACTAAACAATTACGCAATGACCAAAGCTTCAGGTCATTGCGTAATTGTTTCTTTCTTATTCGTTTCCTAACGTTCGTACCGTCTATTCCGTCGCAATTCTATTGTGACATTTAAAGTCGGTCCTCAACGCTCGCGTTGCTGGCGATGATCACCGTTGTGGCGCCTCTGCCCCTGCTGCCCTTGCTGTCCTTGTGGACGGCGATTGCGCGGGCCCTGCACCATGCGACGATGGAAATCGTCCTCAGCCTTCATCACCTTGAAGACCTTCTCAGCAGGCACGACCTTGAGGATGCGCTTGTATGTATCACGCTCCACTTCAGCCATCTCGACCTTCAACTGGTTGATCTTCTGAATGGCCTCTGTGCAACTCTTGGCGTCGCCCTTAGCGTTCTTTTTCAGTTCGTAAATCTGTACGCCCATCTTGCGCTGACGCTCACGCATGTCGTTGTAGAGGGGGAAAAAAGCCTTCGCCTCGTCAGCCGTCAGGCATGCAGCCTTCGTCAGCGACTCCTCCACCATTTGCTGGAATTTCTGAGGATCAAATAGCGGTTGTCCTTTCTGCCCATTTGGTTGAGCCGATGCGCATAAGCCAGCAGCCACCAATAACAATGTCATAAGAAACTTTTTCATAGTCATCATCATTTAAGCGTTAATCAATAAGCCTCTGTCAAATAGAAGGCAATTTGGTTGTTATCTACCAACCCGCATTCCATAGCATAGTCGAGAGCTTCGTCCATCGTCTCGTCTGAGAAAACTATTTCAGAGCTCTCGGCCATCTGCCGGTCGGTCGTTGTCTTCTGGTTGTAGAGATAGGTTCCTGCGCCAATACAGACGCCAGCGACCACAGCAGCTGCGGCGTAACGCATTGCACGCTTGAAGGGATTCAGACGAACGACCTTTTCCGGTTGCAACCCTTCACGCTCTATGCGCTCCATCAGCTGTGCGGTGAAGTTCTCGAAATAGCCGTCGGGTGTTGTGAAGGCCCGTCGACCAGAGTCGTACTTTCGTATGAGTTCTTCTTCTTTCATCATTATTTTGTTTTTATCTGATTCTTTGACCCTTAACAATTCATAAGGTTTAATCATGTTGGTTGAAAAAGTCTGAAATCTTTTTGACGGCATGATGATAGGAGGCTTTCAGTGCCCCTACGCTTGTGCCAAGCAAGCCGCTCATCTCCTCGTATTTCATCTCATCGAAGTACTTCAGATTGAACACCTGCCTCTGCTTGGCTGGCAGTTGTGCAATGGCCTCTTGCAGTTGTCGCTCGGTCTCATCGCCATCGAAATAGGGGTCGCTCTCCAGTCGCGCTGCAACGCCTACAGCCGCCTCGTCGTCGATGCTCAACGCCTGACGCTTACGCTCGAGGAAATTCAAGGTCTCATTGTTGGCTATTCGAAAGAGCCAAGTCGAGAGTTTCGAATCGCCGCGAAAACCTTCAAGTCCCGTCCAGGCCTTGATAAACGTGTTCTGCAACACGTCATCCGCATCATCGTGAGAGAGCACCATACGGCGAATCTGCCAGTAGAGCTGCTCCTTGAAGTGATCCACCAACAGCGTGAACGCCTGCTCACGACGCTTAACGTCGTGCAGTTGCTCTACGATTTGCTGTTCGTTCCAAATGACGTTCATCGTATTTATTAGACTAAAGCATGCAAAAATGGTTTAAAAACATCGTTCGTGCCCGCGCATGCGAACATTATTGAGTTTTATGCGCACAAAGATAGCTATTTTCTCGCAAAAAAGCCGTATCTTTGCGCGGTTTTTCAAGAAACAGCCCTCAAAAATCGCACTTATCATACATTCTTACGCCCAAATAATTCGTTTTTTAACACCTCATATTCTATTCACATACCCTTATGCCCGCACTTCAAACCATCCTTTTGCTGCTTACAAGCAACATATTTATGACCCTTGCTTGGTATGGTCACCTGCGTCTGCAACAGGCAGGCATCAGCACCCATTGGCCCCTCATCGCCGTCATCGCTTTCTCTTGGGGCATCGCCTTCATTGAATATTGTTTCGCTGTGCCCGCCAACCGTATTGGTTTCGAGGGAAACGGAGGCCCATTCTCGCTCGTACAACTGAAGGTGATCCAAGAAGTAATCTCGCTGACCATCTTCACCGCCATCGTGGGTTTCCTATTTCACGGACAGAGTCTTCATTGGAATCACGTTGCAGCCTTTGTCTGCCTCGTACTTGCCGTCTACTTCGTTTTCAAATAAACTGAAAAACAGGCAAGAGCGCGACTAAAACAATGATGATAAAAGTGGCAGCGATGAAGAGAAGCGCATCAACGCGAGTGATACCTTGAGCACAGGCTTCATTACCTTTGATGGTCGCACCGACAGGCCATTCGGGTCGCAGCGGTTGCAACCAACGCGCGCAAAGAGCGCAAAGGAGCCGATAGACGAGATAACCCATAAGGAGCCCGAATAAAGCCCCAACAAGGATATCTCCAGGATAGTGGAAACCAAGGTAAATGCGTGAATAACTGCTCAGACATGCCCAAAAGAGAAGGGCAAACGAAACTAATCGGCGCCTGAAATAGAGGCTGAGATAGGCAAAGACGCCAAACGTGTTAGCAGCGTGGCTGGAGATGAAGCCATAGAGCCCTCCACGATGACCTTCGACCAGATCGACAAGACCGCTCAACGCGGGTTCGTGGCTGGGACGATAACGCTGAAAGAAAGGCTTGCAGAGGCTGCTGGCAAACTGATCGCACACGAGGATGACAAGCCCCAAACAGACGAGCACAAGCAACGCCTCGCGCCAGGGACGATTCTTGAAAAGCACATAGACAAGCAGCGCTAGAAGTGGAAGCCACGTAGTGGTGCGTGTGACGAAAACAAAGAACTGATCGAGCCACACATTGTCGCTTCCATTCAAAAGTAAAAGCAACTGCTGATCGAAATGTATGATTTCTTCCAACGTGTAAAAGCGCCCTTCCGTCCTCCCATCGAAGGGAGGTGATTGATTACTAATTCATGACCACCCATCATTCTCTATCCATTCATTATCCTTGGAAGGGAGGATAGGACATGGGCGAAGGATTCTCGAATTGCCGCTGATGCCTGCAAATGCTAAATCACTTCGATATTCTCGCGGCTGAGCCAGCCATCTTTACCATCACTCATGTGAATCTCGACCCACTCGCGCATCGAGTCGTCGATGATATCGACGTGCGTACCCTCGTGGAGGATGAAGAGATCCGTTCCCGAAGCGCTGGGCGTGCTTTTGACAACAGCCGACGGCGTCATCACCACTGCCCCCGTACGATGCTGGATGTGAGAACGTTGTTGGAAGGCTGCCACATTAGAAAAGATACAGAGAAGAAGGGCAACGACAGCGACTGTGAAGCCCACTTTCTTAGCTGCGATACTGGGCACGAAGAGGTAGACACAGAAAGCGGCTAGAGCCAGAATAAACGAGACGATGGCAAGAACGGCCCATTCCGTTATGCTCAATGAAAGGACAAGCGAACGATAAACTGCCACAAAAAACATCTCGGAGGTGGGAACGACTTTGTCGACCGTCTTGGCACGAGCCATCTCCAGGTTCAAGCGGATGTCGTCGTCGGAAGGGTCAAGCAAGCGTGCACGTTCATAATAAAGAATCGCGCGCGCGATGGAATCCAGACGGTAATAACAATTGCCAAGGTTAAAGTAGAGCTGTGCACTCTCGCCCAACGAATCGGTGAGCTGGCGATAAATGACAGCCGCCTCGGCATAGCGCTCGTGGGTGTAAGCGGAGTCAGCCATCGCCTTCGTGACGGGCTCGGTGGCAACAGCAGTCGTGTCAGCCGATACGATAGACGGCATCGTCAGGGTGTCGCCTTGAGCATAGGAACTGCCGACAACAAAGAGCGTGAGAAGAAATGAAAATATGCGTTTCATTGTCTGATATGAGCTTATTTCTTTCGAAGTTCTGAATCCATTTGATTGATAACTTGCTCTGCTTGAGCATAGATTTTGTCCATCGTAGCAGCAGGGTCGCCTGGTGCAAAGCGAGCGAACTCGCATTCATCGAGGGT
>CADCOX010000039.1 GCA_902803195.1 uncultured Bacteroidales bacterium | reverse complement strand
TTGGAGAGGGGTCGGGGGTGAGGCTGAATAATTCATCAAACTTGCATTGCATTCCCCATTGCTTTGTCCAAAGGACGCGAAAGGGGATTGGCGTGCCGTGGGCGGCGAGCTGCTTGGCCATCGCATAAGCTGAAGCCGCTACACGCATGCGGTTGCCTAAGCCGCCTTCCAGTATGATTGTATTCATTTGACTATAACGAAAACTATAACGAAAACGAAAACTATAACGAAAGCATTATTTTATTCTTCACTCTTCATTCTTCACTCCGTCGTTAGATAGCCGATATGGCGGTTGCCCTGCTTGAGCAATTGGCGGAGGTGAGCTTTGAGGGAGGCAGGGGTGACCTGCTTGATGTAGGTGACGTCGTTGTCGTCTGTAATAATGTCGCCCAGCTCGCGCGTCAGGTCGTAGTAGCGGTTGCCGTGGTTGTTGTCCTTGGCATGCTTCTCGCGCTCCTTCACGTAGCTGTCGATGAGGTCCTGCGTGATCAGGTCGTCCTCCGCCATCTCATGCACAAGTTTGTCCACATCCTGTGCGATGCGCTCGCGCTGTGTGGGGTCGCAAGTGAAACGGACGACGCAGGCCATTCTGCTCAGCGGCAGCTGCTTGTCCTCTACGCCGCAATTCACGGCATAGACATCGCCGTGCTCGATGCGCAGCTTGTTCAGCATCAGTGCACCCATCACACTCTGCAGCACCTGGTTGTGGGCGTGCGTCTCCTCTGTGAACTTGTAGCCTTTCTCCCACGTGTAGTACATGAAGCTGGAGCATAAGGGTGTGGCATTGGTGATCATCTCCACGGCCACGGTGTCTGTGGTACGGAAATGGTCGGAGGGCCAAATCATGCGCTTCACAGGTTCTGCCTTCGACGGCAGCGCGCCGATGTATTTGAGTACCATGGGCATAATCGTGGCCGTGGAGAACTGCCCCTTGACGATGAGCGTTGAGCCGTTGAAGTTTGAGAAGTAGTCCTTCACCACTCGACGGAAGCCATCGACGGACAGCGCCTCGACATCCTCCACAGAGGGTATGGCATTGCGCTTGCTCGGTATGTAAGGCAGGCTCTGCAACTTAATTTGCGCCTTCATGAGGGGCTCGTTAAATGCCACGGCGGTGCTTCGCATCTTAGTAATCTTCTCGTCGGCCTCCACACTATCCACCTCCGTCGTGGTCAGCGAGGCGTACATCATCTTCAGATAGCGCTCTACGTCTTTCCAAAACGTGGCGCTGTCATTGGAATAATTGGTGCCAATGCCTATTCGGTCGTAGTTGGGATCGAATTCTACGTCATTGCCTCCGCTGTAGCATTGAAACTTCCTTCGTCCGTTGAAAAGCAGACTCTGATAGTGAAAGTCTTCGTCGGGCAGCGAAGCGTAGCCCAAGGGGCGTCCGAACTTCATGTCGATGGAGTAGGCCATGCTGTCCTTGGGTGCGGAGCGCCACAGCAGCACCTTCACACCGTTGGACAGGCGGAGCTCGGTGATGCTGTCGTTACGCATGGAGGTCTTGATGATGGTGGCTGGTGTGAGGTCGAAGTCAAGGGAATCCACATTAAGTCGCTCTAACTTCTGCCCTTTCTTGACGTCCATCGCGGCCAACTCTTCATCGGTCATGGATGTGACGCGACGAATGATCTCGTTGACTTCCTCCTCCGTAGGCAGGGTGGCGCTTGCAGGGAACATCTCGGTCACGAGCATATTGCGTCCCGTGGTCAGCTCGCGGAACGCCTCGCAAAGCTGTTCCTGCGTGATGGTATTCTTGATGTGGTTCTTACAAGTTTTTTCGCCTATAAAGTCATTGATGACGGTGCCGAAGAAGAAGTTGTTATAGCACTTGTCGGTCCATTCCGTGCTCTTGTGGCTGCCGAAGTCGCTCCCTGCGGTGTCGGGCAGCAGGATGGCTGTGGAGTCGGCGTTGTAGGCGTGGACATACCAGTTGCCGGGCTTCCGTTTATATTCCTTGAAGCCAAAGCGGCGGGTGTGCTCAATGGCTTTGAGGAGCGTCTCGAGAGTCGCCTTCCACTTGCCGGCCGTCGAGCCCATTTCCATGGCGAAGAACTGGCTGTTTTTGATGTCCGCGGTCTTCATGAACGACACAGAGGCGCTGATGACCTCCTTGTTTTTCAGGGCTTCCAGCTTATCCTTCATCAAGTCCTTCAGTTTGTCCCTGACCACTTCTTTACGCAGTGCACCTATCGTGTGGTCGGTCATCACGTCCGGCAGACGGATCAGCACCGAGCTGCTGTGGGCGGGCAGTCGCTGATCCCGATACACCCGTATGCGCGGCTGTTCGGCGTCGGGAATGGCAGGTTGTGCAGGCACTACGCTCTTGCCGCGTCGCATCGTGCCGAAGAGTTTCTTCACCTTCTCCACCATCACGTCGGGGTCGAAGTCGCCCATCACCACCACCGCCATGTTCTGCGGCTGGTACCACCGCTTGTAGAAGCTGCGCAGCATCTTAGGCGGGCAGTTCCTGATGACCTCCATGTCGCCGATGGACAAGCGCTGAGAGTAGATCGAGTTGTTCAGCAGATCGCTGATCAGCTGGCCGGCGAACGACACTGTGTTCTTCATGCGCCATTCCTCCACGATGACGCCGCGCTCGCTCTCCACATCCGCGTCGGTGAAACGTGCGTCGCCAGCCCAGTCGCGCAACAGCAACAAGCACGAGTCCATCTGTGCCGTGTCCGCCGTGGGGATACCGTTGAGCAAATATCGCACCGTGTTGCAACCCGTGAACGCGTTGCTGTCGTGACCGAAAGGAATGCCGTTGCGGCGAATGAAACCCATGAAATCAGGGAAATGCTTCGTGCCCTTGAACATCAGGTGTTCCACGAAATGTGCCACGCCCCGTTCGTTATCTTTCTCGAGTACCGCGCCGGCCTTCACCAACAGGCAGAAGTCAGCCTTCTCCTTCGGTTCCTTGCAGCGCCGTACGTAGTAGGTGAGGCCGTTCTTCAGCACACCCGTGCGCATCGCCGTGTCGCCAGGAATCTCCTGACGGTCGATGATGTCGAGGTGCGCCATGATCAGCGAGTCATTCTGCTCTTGGGCGAAGGCTGAGACGCTGAAAAGGGCGAAAAGTAGCGTGAAGAACAGTTTCATGTTTGGCCTAATGATCAACCTTATTCATAGTGTCTGATACGGACGTCGATGCCTTCGAGTTGGGCTGGGACGCTGCTCACGTCGGTCTGACCATAGTGATAGGGGAAGAGCACTTTGGGCTTCACTGTCTTGGCGGCCTTGACGAGTTGATCCGTGGTCATCGTGTAAGGCTGATTGCAGGGCATAAAGGCGATGTCAATGTCCTTGATGGCTGCCATCTCGGGGATGTCCTCGGTGTCGCCAGCGATGTAGATGCGCAGTCCGTCGATGGTCAGGATATAACCGTTGTCGCGTCCTTTGGGGTGGAACTGCTGGCGACCTTCCGTCGTGTTGTAAGCGGGCACGGCCTCTACGGTGATGTCATCGGCGAGCTGCAGCTTGTCGCCATTCACCATAGCTTTACCCTTGCCGAACATCTCGGCGCAGCGCTTGTTCATGACGAGCTGCGTCGTCTCGGCTGACAACTGCGTGAGGGCA
>CADCOX010000038.1 GCA_902803195.1 uncultured Bacteroidales bacterium | reverse complement strand
CTAACACCTGACTCCTGGTTTGTGCGAAGATGCGTTGCACCGCCATCATCTTCATCTGTCGTGAGGCCAGATTCTCCTCACCGAAGTCGCGTGCGAGGTCGTGGATAGCGGCGATGGCCTTGCGACAGCGTCCGACACCCATCGAGTCGCCCTCACATCCGTAGTAGTACATCGCCATCCGCTGAGCATCCACAGCTTCGTCGTAAAGGTCGTTACGGCAATAGATCATCCCCATCTGCTCAAAGATTTGCGCCTTTAGGTTACGGCCCACGAAAGCGCTGTCTTCGAGCAACGCCTTCTGGAAGTGCGCCAGCGCCTTGTCCCCCTGCCTCGCCTCGGCATAGACGCAGCCCGCATAAAAATAAGCCTCGGCCAACCGACCGCCCTCGGGGTGCGCCTCGAAGAAATCGATAGCCGCCATGATGAGAGAGTCCGTGGTCATCGGCTGGCCACTCTCGATGGCGAGGCGCGTTCGTAGCAGACCATAGTAAGCTCTCTCGCCATCTGTGGCCTTGTTCTCTTGAAGAGCAAACTGCTGCAGTGTCAAGCGAGCGCTGTCGGCGTTCCTTGACATCAGGCTGTCTGCACGCACGAGCAGTTGCCTACGCATCGTCGTCCTGCCGCACGACAATAGCGACAGGAGGACGACGAGGGCAGCAACGAGCGCGTGCTTATTTCTCATAGTGAATCGTTACTTTACGCTTGGAGACAGGTCTCGTGACGTATTTCTTATTGGGCGAGAGCTTACGCTTCAGCGCCACGAGTTCGTTCCAATGTCGACGTCCCTCCTGCTCGCCCAGTTCCAGCATCACCTCCACACTCGATTGGTCGAAACTGGAGGCGTCATAGTCGGGCAATATGGGATGGATGTAGATATCGGCCGCCTTGCGGTTTTTCTGGTACTTAGCCACGTCAGGGCGGCGCGTAGCCCACTGTACAAGTTCTCCCAATCCCATCCAGCCGCCCACCTTCTCGACAGTAGTGAAGCGTTTCTTCGGCAATTTAGGCTCGGCTTGTTGCAAGTCGATGGCAATGACGATATCGGCTCCCATGGCACGCGCCACGTCGACAGGCAGGTTGTTCACCATGCCGCCGTCAACCAGCGTCATACCTTCCCATTTGACGGGCTTGAAGATGCCAGGAATGGCCATTGAAGCGCGCATCGCGTTGGCTGGGAATCCGTCGGAGAGCACCACCTCGCGAGCGTTGCGGAAGTCACAGGCCACGCATTGGAAAGGTATCTTCAGTTTGTCGAATTCATTGAAACCGCGAAAGCCCATCAGCGAATCCAACATTTGTTCAACATGCTTGCCTCGCAATGCGCCCAGTGCTCCCTGCCGCACATTCTCGGTATCGTAGATGGGAAAACCAAAGACGTATGTCATGCCATCCACTTTCTTGTAGGGATAGGGTGTGAGGTCCTCGCGGCGGTCGGTGAGGAGCGAGAGCCAAGCCTGTGCGCGAAAGATGGAGTCGAGTTCGACGGCCGTATAGCCTGTGGCATACAAGCCTCCCACTATGGAGCCTATGCTTGTGCCTACGATGCAGTCAATGGGGATGCCCGCTCGTTCGATGACTTTCAGCACTCCCACTTCAGCCGCACCCTTGGCGCCCCCTCCACCCAGGACGAGGCCCACACGTGGGCGCTGCGCCATGATGACCATAGGCAAGCACACCATCAGCAACAGAACGGTCAATCGCAACGCTGCCAACGTATCAGCTTTATAGGTAAAACAGTATTTCATTTTGCGCGGCAAAGGAAAGGCTTTTTCGCCGAGTGGACAAATTTTAGACATAAAAAATGTAGCCATGAAGGTAATTGAGGTAAAAGTTTTGGCTGGATCGAGAAAACTTACTACTTTTGTGGCGATATAATGAACACTGCACTAAATGAAACGCTACCTATCGCTCATCCCCTTTGCTGCTCTTATCGCCCTCATCAGCATTTGCGTGTCCGTGTTCGGCACTGATGCCCTCGATGGTGCCACACAAGTGTCGTTGCTCATCGCCTCGGCTATTTGTGTGCTTACGGGTTACTTGATGGGACGTGTTGAATGGGAGTCCTTGGAGCGCGAGATGACCGACAAGATAGCCAGTTGCATGCCCAGCATCATCATCCTCCTTCTCATCGGGGCCATTGGCGGCACATGGATGGTGTCGGGTATTGTGCCGACGATGATTTATTATGGCGTCCAGGTGCTGCGCCCAGAGTGGTTCTTGGTCAGTAGCAGCCTGTTCTGCGCTTTGGTGAGCGTCATGGTAGGGTCTTCGTGGACTACTGTAGCCACCATCGGTGTTGCCCTCATGGGCATTGGCCGCGCACTCGGCTTGGATGATGGTTGGGTGGCAGGCAGTATCATCACAGGCGCTTATTTCGGAGATAAACTATCGCCGTTGTCCGACACTACCGTTCTGGCTTCCAGCGTCTCCGGCACCCCTCTCTTCACTCACATTAAATACATGATGAGGACGACGCTCCCCACCTTCGCCATCTCCCTCCTCATCTTCACCGTGGCTGGCCTGCTGCTCGACGTCGAGCCGGCACAGGACATGGTCTTTCTCGATGAACTCAAGCAGACGTTCACCATCTCGCCGTGGCTGCTGTTGGTGCCCGTTGTAACAGGTGTGATGATTGCCCGTCGCTGGCCTGCCATGGTTGTGTTGTTCATCGCCGCTTTGATGGCCGCTATTGTAGCCGCTGTTTGGCAGCCATCGCTCGTAGCACAGATAGCCTCAGAAGGTGTCGAAGGTGTGCGCAGTAAGACCACCGAAATCTACGAAGGCGTGATGAAGGTGGTATACGCCTCCACCCAACTCCGCACAGGTTCGCCTATGCTTGACACCCTTGTGCATACAGGTGGTATGGCTGGCATGATGCCAACCGTGTGGCTCATCATCTGTGCACAGGTCTTCGGAGGTGTGGTCACGGCCACTGGTGTGCTACGTGACTTGATGTCGATGCTCCTTCGTTTTGTGCGTGGGACAGCATCGCTCGTAGCTTCCACAGCGCTGACCGGTATCTTCTGCAACGTAGCCCTCGCCGATCAGTTCCTGGCCATCATCCTGACAAGTTCTGTTTTCAAGGATATCTATGGCGAGCGCGGATACGAATCGCGTTTACTCAGCCGAACCTGCGAGGACGGTGCCACCGTCACTTCCGTCCTCGTGCCTTGGAACACCTGTGGACTCGTCCAAAGCACCGTCCTTGGAGTGGCCACCCTTACCTACCTGCCCTATTGCTTCTTCAATCTCCTCTCGCCCGTCACCAGTGTCATTGTAGCTTGGGTCGGATGGGGCATCCATAAGTCAGAGACCCCGAACGGTAGTAGCCTGAAGCATGATTAGGACCTTTTTTCTGTAAATAAGTGCCTTTATTTACTATCAACGGATTCATTCGGATTTAGTGGAGTTTGCATTTCAAAACTCCTTTTGTGAGCACGTAATCCTTTGTTTGTAGTCTCAGGGTGCACCGTCCACTCCGCCTTTCGTGGCCATTCGCTTCGCCCTTCACGTACATTCGCTCAGGTCTACGTGGCCATTCGCTTCGCCCTTCACGTATATTCGCTCAGGCCTATGCGTATAGACGATGAAGGTGGACCACCATGGTGATCCACCTCTAACGACTATTCGTATTGGAGTTCTCGACTATTCATATCGGGGCTCGCGATTATTCATATCGGGGCTCGCGACTGCTTGCTTCGCACCTCATGGATAATCGGCTTGTTCTTCGCGACTGCTCGTATTTCAACTCGTGACGGCTTGCCTCGTAGCGTCCAGTCGTAGAATACCTGCCTCGAGTGAGCTTTTATGAGATAATACTCATCGGTGTGACGAAACTACTGCGTATGCGCCACTCCTTGGGGTAGAGGTTGTTGGCGCGTGTGCCGAGGTTCTTCATGAGGCCGAGGCGCTGGCAATGGTAGCACACTTGGACGATGCCGCGAGGTGTGTCAGGTGGCAGCGTAAGCGCTTCGCGCTGAAGGTAACGGATGGCATCGGTGAGGGAGAGTTCAACACGGGGTAGGGTGGACGGCATCGTTGAGGCGTGACGTGATCGCTTGTCAGAGGTCGAGGTGTCGTTGCTTTCGGGGATGTCCAAGAGTGTGGTAGGCAGCGTGGGAAGCGCGTCATGAAGGCGCTCTTCGAAGGTGGCGCTTTTCGTGGCTTTCCCCTTTCGCTTGTCTTTCTTCTTCTCTGCGCAGGATGCTCGCTTGGAATCGATGGAATCGCTATTTTCTACCACATCCTCCCTCTTCTTGAGTACGGCAAGGAAATAACCTTCGCCTCGCACTTGGCCTGGTAGGAAATGGTAACAGGGCAGCTGGCCTCCCGTCAAGTCGCCACGTATGCCCCACGATGGGTCGATGGGAATGGCTACGACCTCAGCTCCCAATTCGCGAGCTATCCATTCCACGTTCTGCTCGTCCTCTTCGGGGTTGAAGGTGCAGGTGCTGTAGATGAGGATGCCACCCGGACGCAGGGCTGGCCAAATGTCGGCAACGATGGAGCGTTGCAACGTGGCACATTCAGCGACAAACGCTGGCGACCACTGCCGAACGGCTTCCTCTTCCTTGCGCATCATACCTTCGCCTGAGCAAGGAACGTCAGCAAGGATGAGGTCGAATCGTGGTGCTATGGGGGCGTTTTTCTCGATGAAATGGGTGATATCTGCAGCGTAGGCTTGAGTGACGATCACATTCGGATGCCCCCATTTGGCCAGGTTCTCGGCCAGGACCTGTGCACGTGCTCGAAAGGGTTCGTTGGCCACCAGCAGGCAGTCGTCGGGTAGCAATGACCGCAACAATGTGCTCTTGCCGCCAGGAGCAGCGCAGAGGTCGAGCGCGGTATGGGAATGAAACGTGAGGAGCGGTACGTGCAGTGTGAGGCTGCGAAGGACATGCGCCAGAAACATCGAACTCGCCTCTTGGACGTAGTAGGCACCTGCATGCAGCATCGG
>CADCOX010000037.1 GCA_902803195.1 uncultured Bacteroidales bacterium | reverse complement strand
TAGGTCTTGAGTCGCGTGGGGTTGAACTTACGAATATCGGCTTCGCCTGAAGCATCAGCGGCCTGACCTGCCGAGCCGGGATAAACGTAGCTGCTGGACGGATCGTTGGTCCAAGCAGGCTCCAGATGAAGGCGGAAGACGGTGCAATGCGCCTTCTCAAGGCCACTGAAGAGTTTTTCGAAATAGTCTAAGCACCGCTGACGACCTGCATCGTCATAGCTCCAGCCCCAACGGCCACTATTGAACCAGGCGCTGGGCGTGTCCATCACGCCATGGAGAACGACGTGATTGCCATGCTCGTCGACGAGCCAGCGACCTTCGGTATGGAGGGTTGGTAATGGTTTGACACCTTGTGCTTGTACGAGCACAACAGCCCCGAGCAAGAGGGCTGCACAGAGGATTCGTTGAAGGATATTTGTACGTAACATATCGAGATTTAGGAATAAAGTGAATGTCTGTTTAGAAAAAAATGGGGGCATCTATGCATCCGCACCAATGCCCCCCACACAAATCAATCTTTTGAAAAATAAACTAACTAACTAATGATCTTCAAATCAAATGTATTGTGCCTTCATTATCATAGGTTAATTCGGCTATTTTAACGCTACGCAACCATGTGCGTCCGCCACTGGGTATGCTGTCGTGATGGAGCAGGAACCAACGTCCGCGCCATTCAACAATGCTGTGATGGGTGGTCCAACCCACTACAGGCTGCAACAGTTCGCCACGGAAACGGAAGGGTCCATAAGGCGAATGACTGGTAGCGTAGCAGAGGAGGTGGCTGTCGCCCGTGCTGTAGCTGAAATAGTAGATTCCATCGCGTTTGTGCATCCAAGAGGCTTCGAAGAAACGATGGGGATCGTCGGCACGCAAGGGTTGTCCGTTGTCGTCCACGATGACTACGGGTCGAGGCTCCTCGGCAAACTGAGTGACATCAGCCGTCATGCGAGCTACACGAGCTGGCAAGGCCGGCTCGGCGCCCTCGGGCAGATGAGCATTCTCGAGTGCACGATTGTCACGATAGCGCTGAAGCTGTCCACCCCAGATGCCACCGAAATAGACGTAAATCTCGCCATCATCGTCCTTGAAGGCGCAAGGATCGATGGAATAGCTGCCGCGAATAGGATCGGGAAGTGGCGTGAAAGGACCTTCGGGACGCTCTGCAATGGCTACGCCAAGATGAAAGATATCCGTGCGATCCTTCATGCAATAGATAAGATAGTATCGACCGTCCTTCTCGACTACATCGTTGTCCCACAACTGACGACCAGCCCAAGGGATGTCGTCCACATCAAGGATCTTGCCCAAATCACGAGCCTCGAGCTGATCGGGGTCATCGAGACAGAGGACGTGGTAGTCCTTCATATCGAAATGATCGCCATTGTCGTTCTCGGGTATGCCGCTCTCACGGTCGTGAGAAGGATAGATGTAAAGGCGGTCGCCAAAGACGTGGCCTGACGGATCGGCCATATAGTCAGAAGGAAAAAGATAACGCATGTTAGAGTTAAGAGTTGAAAGTTAAGAGTTAAGAGTTGAGTGTTAATAGTTGAGAGTTATTCGGCTCCGTTCTTGGCGCGGCGTGCGGCCAGTTCGGCCTGCATCTGCTCGTTGAACTGCTTGGAGATTGGATAGAAGCAGAGCGCTACGACACCGATGCCGAAGAGGACAGCGGGAACGAGGCTACCGACGAGACGAATGCCCGTGACAGCTGAATCGCTCTGCAAGAGACCTGAGCCCGAAGCATAGCCGAAGGCAGAGAGGATAAGTCCTGCAAAAGCACCGCCAAGTCCTAAGCCGGCTTTCAACGCGAAGACAACACCCGAGAAGCAGAAACCGGTGGCACGACGGTGGTTGACATACTCGATATGGTCGGCCACATCAGCAATCATGGCCCAAAGCAGAGGCACCGTAGGCGCATAGGCCAACGACTTGAGTACGCAGAGCACGAACATCGACGTGACATCCTTCGGGCCCGGCAACCAGAACATAGCTGTGAAGATAGCCGTCAGCGTCAGGCAGACGATGAAGGTGCGTTTCTTACCATAGCGGTTGGCCAGATAGTTGGAGAGCAAGATAACTCCCACGAACTGCACCAGCGCTCCTACCATATTAAATAAGGAAAAACCGATGGCGTAGGCATCTGCCTCGGAATGGGCAATCAGATTGAAGGTCGTCAGCACGACCGCTCCCTCGCCCTCAGGCTTCACCAACCCTAGGCCGCCAAGGAAGTCGAAGAGGGCACCTTGGTCGACATAGTTCTGGAAATAGAAACTCATGGCCGAGCCCCACATGGCAAGCGTAATGAACACGAAGAGCGTCAGCACGAACATAGCACGCCAAGGAACACTCGAGAAGAGTTCGCTCACGTCCTTGCGGATATTCATCTCCTGCTGAGGGGGAGGCGCGATGCGCTCGCGTGCCGAAAGGAAGGTGACGACGAAGCAGATGAAACAAATGATGGCATACAACCCAATGGTGCAGAACCAGCCACGGCCTTCGTCCTCACCGCCGAACTTAGATACCAACGGAAGCGTAAGGCCCTGCACGACGAACTGTGCAATCGTAGAACCGATGAAGCGGATGCTGGTGATGCTGGTGCGTTCGCGGATATCGCCCGTCATGACACCGCCAAGTGCAGAATAGGGCGTATTGTTGAACGAGTACATCGTCATCAGCAATACATAGCTGATTGTAGCGTAGAGCGCGACAAGGCCCTTATCCTCGATGCCTGGATTCCAGAAAGCCAACACATAGAACACGCAGAACGGGATGGCCGTCCACAACACCCAAGGACGATACTTTCCCCATCGCGTCTGAGTACGGTCGGTGATGATGCCCACTGCGGGGTCCACGAAGGCATCGACAATGCGGGCAATGAGCAGGACCGAACCTGCCACGGCGCCATCCAGTCCGAAGATGTCGGTGTAGAACTTCAACTGGAAAATCATCATCATCTGGAACACCAGATTCGCAGCTACATCGCCCAACGAGTAGCCAACTTTTTCGCGAAGAGAGACCTTGTCTGTTGTCATCGTTTTAAGGGATATTACGATTTAAAATAGGGATTACTTTAGTTTTTCGACTGCAAAGGTAGCGACTTTCGCTTAAAGGTATTTCCACATGCGTTCCAAAGTGTTTAAATTTTGTTTCATTTGTCTATTCATCCCCTCAGTGGACCTAAAATTCGCGAAAATCGGCGGATTATTCGTCTATGCAAATGTTTTTATGTACTTTTGCAGCCGTTTAAGAACGCACACCGCATTCCATCAATATGAAAAGATTCTTTCTCGCGACATGTATGGCCTTCCTGGCAGCGCAGCTGATGGCTCAGGTCACAGGTGTCGTCATCGACTCAAAGACACGCAAGCCGCTGGAATTTGTCAACGTCTACTACGACGGCCGTGGCTACGGCGAGCAGACCGACGAGGACGGACAGTTTGTCATCAAGGAGGACTCCACATGGCACGAACTGACGGTCTCCACGATGGGCTACGAACGTCAGGTCGTCAAGCTGGGTGCCTTTGGCAAGAACAAGAACCTCAGGATACGCCTCGTGCCCGAGGGCTCCAACCTAAAAGAAGTTACCGTCACTACGCAGCGCACACGCTATAGCCGAAAGAACAATCCAGCCGTAGAGTTGATGCGAAAAGTGATTGCACACAAGAAGAACAACGACCTCCACGCGAAGGACTTTTTCACGTTCACGACTTACGAGAAGATGACGTTCTCGGTGAACGAAGTGACCGACAAGATCTTCGAGATGGACGAGGCCAAGGCATGGGCTTTCCTCAAGAATCACGTCGAACGGCATCCCAAGACGGGGACGCTCATCCTGCCGCTCACCGTCGACGAACAGCTCTCACACACCTTCTATCGTCGCAGTCCCAAGAGCGAGAAGGAACTCATCAAGGCCAAGTCCAGTCGCGGCATCAACGAACTCATCAACACGGGCGACATCCTCACCACCATCCTCAAGGACTGCTTCACCGACGTCAACATCTACGACGAAGAATGCCGCCTCCTGCAGTTCCACATCAAGAGCCCTATAGCCAATTCGGCCATCAGCTTCTACCGCTATTATATTCAGGACACCCTCTTCTTCCAACGCTCCACGCCCGAGGACAAGGAGAAGCGTGAGTACAATCCGCTCGACTTCTATGTCAGTCGCGAGGAGGCTCATCGGAGCCCCCTACCCCACGACAGCGTCGTCGTGCTCGGCTTCACGCCCAACAACCAGCAGGACATCGCCTTCAATGGCAACATCTACGTCATGATGGACTCCTCCTACCAAGTGAAAACGGCCGAGCTCCATTTTCCCAAGCAGTCCAACGTCAACTTTGTCGAGGACATACGCATTGATCAGTACTACGAGGACCTGCCAACGGGTGAGCGCGTTTGTGTGAATAATGATATGTTGGTCAACCTGAAGGTCACCTCATGGCTCACGAAGGTCTTGGTGCAGCGAACCGTCCGCAACTTCGACTACACGTTCGATGAAGTGCCGCCTAATGTGTTCAAGCGCATCAAAGGCACGACCTACACCGAACCCGACGCTACCATGCACACCGACGACCAGTACTGGGCGCAGTACCGCAAGGAGGAACTCTCCGAGAGCGAGAGCCAGATAGGCGGACTGCTGAAGAAGCTGACTGAACTGAAATACTTCAAGCCCGTCATGATCGGCGTCAAGGCGCTCATCGAGAACTACGTCGAGACGTCCGACTCCACCGCCACCAACAAGTTCGACTTCGGACCCATCAACACCACCATCTCTTACAACGACTACGACCGTTGGCGCTTCCGCCTCTCGGGCTTTACCACCGCTCACTTCAACCCACATTGGTTCTTCTCGGGTTACATCGCCTATGGTACGCGCTCCAAGAACCTCTATGGATGGGGCGAAGTCGTCTACTCGTTCAACAAGAAGGCCTACCTCTCGCGCGAGTTCCCGCGAAACAACATCCACTTCTCCTACCACCGAGATGTCACCACGCCTTTCGATAAGTTCGTGCCCACCGACAAGGATAACATGTTCATGGCGTTCCACACCTCGAAGGTCGACCAGTACAACCTCATCCGCGAGTGGAAGGCTATGTGGGACCGCGAATGGTACAATGGTGCCAAGATGCAACTCAAATACACGCGCACGCAACAGCGCCCTGTCGACCAGCTCTTCTATCAGCGTCTCGGCACCGACCCCTTGGTCACGGCCACAGGGGATATGCGCAACCTCAGCCTCGAGAACTCCCTCCAGCACCGCATTCGAGGCATCAACACCTCGGAGTTCTACGCTAACGTATCGTTCGAACCGGGTGCCACCTACATCAACACGAAGCAGCGGCGCGTCAAGATTAACAAGGACGCTCCCATCTTCACCGTCAGCCACACCCTCGGACTGAAAGATTTCCTCGGCGGCGACTACAACTACAACGTCACCGAAGCAGGCGTCTACAAGCGTTTCTACGTACCTGCTGGCTGGGGCTATACCGACTTTGATGTGCGCGCAGGCATACAATGGAATACGGTGCCCTTCCCACTCCTCATCCATCCTGCCGTCAACCAGAGCTTCGTCATACAGGACAATACGTTCTCGCTCATCAACAGTCTGGAATTCCTCAACGACCGCTACGTACAACTCATGTGGTCATGGGATCTTTGCGGCAAGATTTTCAACCGCGTGCCTCTGCTCAAGAAACTCCATTGGCGCGAATACATCGGACTGAATGCCCTCTGGGGAACGCTGACCGACAAGAACAACCCAGCGGCCAACAACTACACCGACGCCAGCCTGTTCTACTTCCCTGGCCACTTCCAGACGGCCGAAGACGGTTCTGTCTTCTACGAGAACAACACCATCGTCATGAGCAAGAACACGCCTTACGTTGAGCTTCGCGTAGGCGTGCACAATATCTTCAAGATCCTCCATATCGAGTACGTGCGACGTCTCACCTACAAGGACAATCCAGGCACCCACAAGAACGGCGTACGCTTCATGTTCCGCGTCTTCTTCTAAATGGCAATGGAACGCACGTCTTGCGTCTATGATTAGCCCCTCCTCTACACGTATTTGCTCACCCCTTTAGTCCCTCCCTGCTGCGCGTATATACGTGAGGCATTGAGCGTATATACGTAAAGGCGTGAGCGTATATACGTAAAGGCGTGAGCGTATATACGTGTAGGCTTGAGCGTATATATGTGTAGGCCTGAGCGTATATATGTGTAGGCTTGAGCGTATATATGTAAAGGCTTGATCGTATATACGTGTAGGCGTGTCTCAATAGTGAGACAAGCGGAAGCGTATATTCGCGAGAACAGTTGCTTATAACGTGACAGGCGCAAGGGCTTATTCACAGGTACAAGGAACTATTCACGAACGCTTGATGCCAAACAGAAAGGCTGCGGCCCACATAGGGTCGCGGCCTTTCTTTATTCAAGTGTCGAACAGCCGAAGCTGTTACGACGGGAGTGGCATCAATCCATCTCGTAGTCGAGGATGGCCTTACGGTTGGAGAGCACGCGGTCGTAGTCTTCCTTGGAACCTACGATGATGCGCTCGAACTCGCGCAGACCTGTACCAGCAGGAATGAGGTGACCGCAGATGACGTTCTCCTTCATGCCCTCGAGGCTGTCGCTCTTGCCGTTGATAGCAGCTTCGTTGAGCACCTTCGTCGTCTCTTGGAAGGAGGCAGCGGACATGAACGAACTGGTCTGCAGAGCAGCACGGGTGATACCTTGCAGAATCTGTGTCGAAGTGGCAGGCACAGCATCACGGACGACAACGGGACGGAGGTCGCGACGCTTCAGCAACGAATTCTCGTCGCGCAGCTTACGGGCAGTAACAATCATACCGGCAACCATGTTCTCGCTGTCGCCTGCGTCCGTCACCACCTTCTTGCCCCAAATGCGGTCGTTCTCCTCGGCGAATTCGAGTTTGTCGACCACTTGTTGCTCAAGGAAGCGCGTATCACCGGGCTCGTCAATCTGGACCTTGCGCATCATCTGACGGACGATGACCTCGAAGTGCTTATCGTTGATCTTCACACCCTGCAGACGATAGACGTCCTGGACCTCGTTGACGATGTATTCCTGTACAGCCGTCGGGCCCTTGATGGCCAAGATATCAGCCGGGGTAATAGCGCCGTCGGACAGCGGAGTACCAGCGCGGACGTAGTCGTTCTCCTGAACGAGGATCTGCTTCGACAGGGGAACAAGGTAGTGGCGTTCGTCGCCAACCTTCGAGGTGACGATAATCTCGCGGTTACCACGCTTGAGCTTGCCCATCTTGACCTCACCGTCGATTTCACTGACGACAGCAGGATTACTCGGGTTGCGGGCCTCGAAGAGCTCGGTGACTCGAGGCAGACCGCCCGTGATATCACCAGCACCAGCCTGTACGCGAGGAATCTTGACCAGCACGTCACCAGCCTTGACTTCCTGCTTGTCCTCAATTGAGATATGACCGCCGATGGGGAAGTTATAGGTGCGAAGGAGCTCACCATTCTCATCGAGGATATGGCAGACAGGCACCTTCGTCCTATCTTTGGACTCCATGATGATGAGTTCGCGCAGACCTGTAGCATCATCCGTCTCGACACGATAGGTGACACCTTCGATGACGTCCTCGAACTCGATACGACCGGCAACCTCAGTGACGATGACTGCGTTGAACGGATCCCACTTTGCGACGATATCGCCTTTCTGTACCTTCTCGCCATCCTTCTTATAAAGAGTGGAGCCGTAAGGCACATTCTGTGTCAGCAGGACAATACCGGTGTTGATGTCTACGAAACGGACTTCAGCCAGACGACCTACAACCATCTTAGCGGGCTGACCAGCCTCATCAAGGAAGTCGACCGTACGGAGCTCTTCGAACTCAAGCTTCGAATCATATTTGGCCTTGATCGTTGCATTAGCTGCAGCGTTCTCGGCCACACCACCAGCGTGGAAGGTACGAAGGGTAAGCTGTGTACCCGGCTCACCAATAGACTGAGCTGCAATGACGCCGACGGCTTCGCCTTTCTGCACCATGCGTGCCGATGCGAGGTTGCGGCCGTAGCACTTCATGCACACGCCATGCTTAGACTCACAAGTGAGCACGCTTCGGATCTCGACGCTCTCAATGGGGCTTGCCTCAATCTCGGCAGCAATGGCTTCCGTGATCTCCTCGCCAGCAGCGACGATGAGTTTGTTGTTCGTAGGATTGATGATGTCATGGACGCTGACACGACCGAGGATGCGATCGTAGAGCGAGCTGATGACCTCGTCACCATTCTTGAGGGCGGTGCAGACAAGTCCACGAAGGGTGCCGCAGTCCTCCTCGGTGATGATGACATCGTGGGAGACATCCACCAGACGACGAGTCAGGTAACCTGCGTCGGCCGTCTTCAGAGCGGTATCGGCAAGACCCTTACGGGCACCGTGCGTTGAGATGAAATATTCAAGCACGGACATGCCTTCCTTGAAGTTCGAGAGAATTGGGTTCTCGATGATCTGTGCCTCAGCACCAGCCTTCTGGGGCTTGGCCATCAGACCACGCATACCCGACAGCTGTGAGATCTGACCTGCACTACCACGAGCACCAGAGTCAAGCATCATGTAGACGGCATTGAAACCTTGGTCGGCCTCGCGCATAGTCTTCATGAGGACTGCGGAGAGGTCGTTGTTGACGTGTGTCCACGCATCGATGACCTGATTGTAACGCTCCTTGTCGGTGATGAAACCCATGTTGTAATCACCCATGATGCGCTCAACCTCGTCGTTACCACGCTGTACGAGAGCAGCCTTCTCTTCGGGGATGATGATGTCTCCGAGGTTGAACGACAAACCGCCATCGTAGGCCAGCTTGTAGCCGAGGTTCTTGATACCATCCAGGAACTTGCAGGCTTCAGCAACGCCGACGCTCTTGATGACATCCGTGATGAGACCACGGAGGGTCTTCTTGGAGATGATATCGTTGAAGAAACCGACCTCGACGGGGATAATCTCGTTGACGATGACACGGCCTACAGTAGTCTCGACCATGTGCTTACCGAGCTGGCCATTTTCCATCTTGTCAACGACAACGACCTTGACAGGAGCATGCACATCGACGCGCTTCTCATTGTAAGCGATGATGGCCTCTTCAGGACCATAGAAGGTAAGACCTGCGCCGAGAGCGCCCGGACGAATCTTGGTGATATAATACAGGCCAAGCACCATATCCTGAGAGGGCACGGTAATAGGTGCACCATTGGCAGGATTCAGGATGTTATGGCTCTGCAGCATCAGGATCTGAGCCTCGAGGATAGCCTCGTTCGAGAGCGGAAGGTGAACAGCCATCTGGTCGCCATCGAAGTCAGCATTAAAGGCCGTACAAGCGAGCGGGTGAAGCTGGATGGCCTTGCCCTCAATCATGTGAGGCTGGAAGGCTTGGATACCAAGGCGGTGCAGTGTCGGTGCACGGTTGAGGAGCACAGGGTGACCTTTCATGACATGCTCGAGGATATCCCAGATGACGGGATCCTTGCGATCGACAATCTTCTTGGCCGACTTGACGGTCTTGACGATACCGCGCTCGATGAGCTTACGGATGATGAACGGCTTGTAGAGCTCGGCAGCCATCAGTTTGGGCAGACCGCACTCACCCATGTTCAGTTCAGGACCGACGACGATAACGGAACGAGCAGAATAGTCGACACGCTTACCGAGGAGGTTCTGACGGAAGCGACCCTGCTTACCCTTCAAAGAATCGGAGAGGGACTTCAGAGGACGGTTCGACTCGCTCTTGACAGCGCTCGACTTGCGACTGTTGTCAAAGAGGCTGTCGACGGCTTCCTGCAGCATACGCTTCTCATTGCGGAGAATGACCTCGGGGGCCTTGATCTCGATGAGGCGCTTCAGGCGGTTGTTACGAATAATGACACGACGATAGAGGTCGTTCAAGTCCGAGGTAGCGAAGCGGCCACCATCCAGGGGCACGAGAGGACGCAAATCGGGCGGAATGACAGGCAGCATACGCATGATCATCCACTCGGGTTTATTGCGCTCGCGGCTGGCGCGGAAACTCTCGACGACTTGCAGACGCTTCAGAGCCTCGTTCTTACGCTGCTGGGCAGTGTCGCTGTTAGCACGATCACGCAGTTCATAGCTCAGGGCATCCAAGTCAAGACCTACGAGAAGGTCGTAGATAGCCTCGGCACCCATCTTGGCAATGAACTTATTGGGGTCATCATCGGGCAGATACTGATTGTCGGCGGGCAGACGATCGAGGTGATCGAGATACTCCTCCTCTGAGAGAAGATCGAACTTCTCAAGGTGTACACCTTCAGCCTCTTCCTTGAGGAAGGGACCCGGGTTGATGACGACATAGCGCTCGTAGTAGATGACGGCATCGAGTTTCTTGGTCGGCATACCGAGCAGATAGCCTATCTTATTGGGCAAACTGCGGAAATACCAGATGTGAGCCACAGGAACGACGAGCTCGATGTGGCCACTGCGTTCACGACGCACCTTCTTCTCAGTGACTTCGACACCACAACGGTCGCAGACGATACCCTTGTAGCGGATGCGCTTGTACTTACCGCAATGGCATTCATAGTCCTTCGTAGGACCGAAGATGCGCTCGCAGAACAGACCATCGCGCTCAGGCTTGTAGGTGCGGTAGTTGATGGTCTCGGGCTTCAGCACCTCGCCGAAGGAATTCTCCTTAATCTCCTCGGGTGATGCCAGCCCGATGGTGATCTTGGTGAAGTTATTCTTGACTTTATTATCTTTCTTGTAAGGCATAACTTTAATGTTGAAAGTTTAAAGTTGAAAGTTTAAAGATGAATCATGAAAAGAATTTTCAATTATCAATCTCCTTTCATTTATTCGAGTGTTACGCTGAGACCAAGACCACGGAGTTCGTGCAACAACACGTTGAGCGACTCGGGAATACCCGGTGTGGGCATAGGCTCACCCTTGACAATAGCCTCATAAGCCTTACTACGGCCAGTGACATCGTCGGACTTGATGGTGAGGATCTCTTGCAGGACATGCGATGCGCCGAAGGCTTCGATAGCCCAGACCTCCATCTCACCGAAACGCTGACCACCGAACTGAGCTTTACCGCCGAGGGGCTGCTGAGTGATGAGGCTGTACGGGCCAATAGAACGAGCGTGCATCTTGTCCTCAACCATATGACCGAGTTTGAGCATGTAGGACACACCCACAGTAGCCAACTGGTCGAACTTCTCGCCTGTAGCTCCATCATAGAGCTGTGTCGAGCAATAGCGAGGAAGACCGGCCTTATCAGTCCACTTGCAGAGGTCCTCGAGCGAAGCGCCGTCGAAGATAGGCGTTGCGAACTTCACACCGAGTTGCTTACCGGCAGCACCGAGGACTGCCTCAAAGATCTGACCGATATTCATTCGCGAAGGCACGCCCAGCGGGTTCAGGACGATGTCGACGGGCGTACCATCGGCCAAGAATGGCATATCCTCCTGACGAACCACTTTCGAGACAATACCCTTGTTACCATGACGACCTGCCATCTTATCGCCAACACCAATCTTACGCTTCTTAGCCACGTAGACCTTGGCCATCTGAATGATACCCGAGGGCAGCTCATCGCCAATGGTGATGGCGTACTTGCGACGCTTCACCTCGGCATCGAGCAACTTGTACTTCTTGATGAAGTTGATGATGAGCTGAGAGATAAGGCTGTTGGCATGCTCGTCGCTCGTCCAACCGCTCAACTGAACACCCGTATAATCGAGGTTCTCAAGAGCGCCTTGGGTGAACTTAGCACCCTTGGCAATAATCTCTGCACCCATGTAATCTTTAACGCCCTGCGACGTGAGGTCCTTCGTCAGTTCAAGGAGTTTGTCAATAAGGATGGCCTTAAGGTCACCTACCTTCATCTCGAACTCCTCGTCGATCTTAGGCAGACGCTGCTTGTCGCGGAGTTTCTCTGAACGGGTCTTGATGACGCGTGAGAAGAGTTTCTTGTCGATAACCGTACCCGAGAGTGAGGGTGAAGCCTTGAGGGAAGCGTCCTTCACATCGCCAGCCTTGTCGCCAAAGATGGCACGAAGGAGTTTCTCTTCGGGCGAAGGATCGCTTTCACCCTTCGGGGTAATCTTACCGATGAGGATATCACCAGGCAGAACCTGAGCACCGACGCGGATGATACCATTCTCATCGAGATCTTTGGTCGCCTCTTCGCTCACGTTGGGAATATCAGATGTAAGTTCCTCGACACCGCGCTTGGTCTCGCGCACCTCGAGTGCGAACTCCTCAACATGGATGCTGGTGAGGATATCGTCGCGAACGACACGCTCATTGAGCACAATGGCGTCCTCATAGTTGTAACCCTTCCAAGGCATATAAGCCACGAGGAGGTTACGACCCAGTGCCAATTCACCATTCTCTGTCGAATAACCTTCGGTGAGGATATCTCCAGCCTTGACTCGCTGTCCCTTTTCGCAGATAGGACGAAGGTCAATGGTCATGTTCTGATTGGTACGACGGAACTTGGGAATACGATATTCTTTCAACGCAGGTTCGAACGAAACGAACTCTTCGTCTTCTGTACGGTCATAAAGGATGCGGATGGTAGTAGCATCAACATAGTCTACCACGCCAGCACCTTCAGCAACAATCATCGTACGGCTGTCTTCGCAAACCTGCTTCTCGATACCTGTACCGACAATAGGCGCCTCGGTGCGAACCAGAGGTACAGCCTGACGCATCATGTTCGATCCCATGAGGGCACGGTGAGCATCATCGTGCTCGAGGAAGGGGATGAGTGATGCTGCGATAGAAGCAATCTGCTGCGGAGCAACATCCATCAAGTCGACTTCCTTAGGAGGTACAACAGGATAGTCATCGTCCTGACGGCACTTGACGACCTTACGGATGAAGTGACCATTGTCGCGCAAAGGCGCGTTACCCTGACCGATAATGAGACCTTCCTCTTCCTCTGCCGTGTAATATTTGATGCCTGCATCGGTAAGGTCTACAACGCCATCGTTTACTTTACGATAAGGCGTAGAGATGAAACCGAGCTCATTGATCTTAGCATAAACGCAGAGTGATGAAATCAGACCAATGTTAGGTCCTTCTGGCGACTCAATAGGACAGAGGCGACCATAGTGAGTATAGTGTACGTCACGTACCTCGAAACCTGCACGCTCACGACTCAGACCGCCAGGGCCGAGGGCTGAAAGACGACGCTTGTGCGTTACCTCAGCCAACGGATTGGTCTGATCCATGAATTGGGAAAGTGCATTCGTGCCGAAGAACGAATTGATGACGCTGGAGATGGTCTTAGCATTAATAAGATCTGTAGGCTGGAATACCTCATTATCACGGACATTCATGCGCTCACGGATCGTACGACTCATACGTGCCAGACCAATAGCGAACTGGTTGGAGAGCTGCTCACCGACAGTACGGACACGGCGGTTAGAAAGGTGGTCAATATCGTCGACCTGAGCTTTCGAGTTAACCAGTTCTATGAGGTATTTGATAATCTCAATAATATCTTCACGTGTGAGCACACGCACATCGGGCTCAGTCTGCAAGCCCAACTTGCGGTTGATACGATAGCGGCCTACGTCACCAAGGTCATAACGCTTCTCCGAGAAGAACAGGTTGTTAATAACCTCGCGTGCACTAGCATCATCGGCCGGGTCAGCATTACGAAGCTGACGGTAGATGTAAAGCACGGCTTCTTTCTCAGAGTTGGAGGGGTCCTTGGCCAAAGTGTTGAAGATAATGCTGTAGTCACTGGCTTCGGCGTCCTCCTTATGAATCAGGATGGTCTGCACACCACTGTCGAGCACTTGAGCCATATTCTCTTCTGTGAGAACCTCCTCGCGCTCAACAACGACCTCATTACGCTCAATGCTGACAACCTCACCGGTATCCTCATCAACGAAGTCTTCAACCCACGATTTCTTGACACGACCAGCCAACTTCTGTCCGAGATGCTTCTTCAAGTTGGTCTTGTTGACCTTCACTTCTTCGGCCAAATTGAAGATTTCGAGAATATCCTTATCATCCTCAAAACCGATAGCACGCAGAAGCGTTGTCACGGGCAACTTCTTCTTACGGTCGATGTAAGCATACATCACATTATTGATGTCAGTAGCGAACTCAATCCACGAGCCTTTGAAAGGAATGATACGGGCACTATAGAGTTGCGTACCATTAGCATGAAGGCTGGAACCAAAGAACACGCCAGGTGAACGGTGCAACTGGCTGACGACAACACGCTCAGCACCATTAATGATGAAGGTGCCGTTTGGGGTCATGTAAGGAATCGGACCGAGGAAGACATCCTGAATAACGGTGTCGAAATCCTCATGGTCAGGATCCGTGCAGTAGAGCTTCAGTTTGGCTTTCAAGGGCACGGCATAGGTAAGGCCGCGCTCGAGACATTCTTCCATACTGTAGCGAGGCGGGTCAATGTAATAGTCCAGGAATTCGAGGACAAAGTTGTTGCGCGTGTCGGCTATCGGGAAGTTCTCGGAGAACACCTTGTACAAGCCGTCGTTCTTGCGCAGTTCGGGAGGGGTGTCAAGCTGTAGGAAGTCGTTGAACGACTTGAGCTGCACCTCGAGGAAATCCGGATAATCCATCGGATTCTTCACCGAAGCGAAATTGACTCTTTGGTTGATAATCTTGTCCATTAAAAATATATGATGTGATGTTAACGTATTCTGTCGATAGGGGGAGAGGGCGTTGCGGGCGTTATAGTGTGCTTTAGACGCAAAAAGTAGAGGACTCTCTACCAGAGAGTTCTCTACCTATTTAATCCGATTTGAATCGGTGGAGTATGATCTTACTTCAGTTCGATCTCAGCACCAGCCTCCTCAAGGGTCTTCTTCAGAGCCTCAGCGTCAGCCTTAGGCATGCCTTCCTTCAACGTGCTGGGAGCACCGTCAACGAGCTCCTTAGCTTCCTTCAGACCGAGGCCACAAGCTTCCTTGACGGCCTTGACGACCTGCAGCTTAGCAGCGCCAGCGCTCTTGAGGACGACGTCGAAGTCAGTCTTCTCTTCAGCAGCGGGAGCAGCGCCGGCAGCGGGGCCAGCAGCAACAGCAACAGCAGCTGCAGCGGGTTCAATACCATACTCCTCTTTCAGGAGGTTCTTCAAATCGTTTACTTCCTTCACTGTCAAGTTAACCAACTCTTCAGCAATAGCTTTAATGTCTGCCATAATAATTTATGAAATTTTTGTTTTGTTTGACTTTAGGGTAATTGTTTTGATTATTCGCCCTTCTCGGCGAGAGTCTCGAGGACACCATGGATGGTGCTGGCTCCAGACTCGAGAGCGGAGAGAACGCCTTGCATCGGAGACTGCAGCATAGCCACGATATCTGCGATAACCTCGTTCTTGCTCTTGATGGCGCAGAGGGCATCCAACTGGTCAGCTCCAACATAGAAGCTTTCCTCAGCATAGGCGGCCTTCAGCTCGGGAATCGTCACGCCCTTGGGGTTCTTAGCATTGAAGTCCTTCAACATCTTGGCCGGTGCATTGGCCACATTGGTGAAGACGACAGCAGTAGTTCCCTTGAGGCTGTCATAGAGTGGTGAATAGTCGATCTCGCTGGCCTCGAAAGCCTTGTGAAGGAGGGTGTTCTTCACCACCACCATCTTCACCTCGTTCTTGAAGCACTGGCGACGCAAAGCGCTTGTGCGACCTGCGTTCATACCCGTGACATCCACGAGATAGAAGTGGGGATACTCCTTGAGGGTTTGGCCCAGCTGTTCGATAATGAGGGCTTTATCTTCCTTTCTCATGATTGTTACGTCTTAAAAATTAAATTTCGTCAACGGCCTTCGGGTCAACCTTGACACCACGGCTCATCGTACTTGAAAGATAAATACTCTTGATGTAAGTACCCTTGGCTGCAGCGGGTTTCAGCTTGATAATCGTGCTGATGAATTCCTTGGCATTCTCGGCGATCTTCTCAGCAGAGAAGGACACCTTACCAATGGAGGTATGCACGATACCAGTCTTGTCAACCTTGAAGTCAATCTTACCCTGCTTGACTTCCTTCACGGCCTGTGCAGGGTTCATGGTCACAGTGCCGCTCTTGGGGTTAGGCATAAGGCCACGGGGACCGAGGATACGGCCGAGAGCACCAATCTTACCCATGATGGAGGGCATGGTAATGATGACGTCAACGTCAGTCCAACCGCCCTTGATCTTGTCGATGTACTCATCCAGACCTACGTAGTCAGCACCAGCTTCCTTAACGGCGGTTTCCTGATCGGGAGTGCAGAGACACAGCACGCGGACGACCTTACCCGTACCGTTAGGCAGCGTTGCAACTCCACGTACCATCTGGTTGGCCTTGCGGGGATCTACGCCCAGACGAATGTCGATATCAACAGAAGCGTCGAACTTGGTCGTGGTGATGTCCTTGACCAGCTGCGAAGCCTCTTTGAGGGTGTAAGCTTTCCCTGCTTCAATCTTCTCAGCCACCAATTTCTGGTTTTTTGTCAATTTTGCCATAGTTAATTGAAGTTTTTAATGATTATGCGGGAAAGTCACCTTTAACTGTGATACCCATACTTCTGGCCGTTCCTGCAACCAATCGCATAGCAGACTCGACCGTGAAGCAATTCAGGTCGGGCATCTTGTCGGTGGCGATGGCACGCACCTGCTCCCAAGTGACGGAGGCTACCTTCTTACGGTTGGGCTCGGCGCTGCCGCCCTTCACCTTAGCTGCCTCCATGAGCTGTACAGCCACGGGAGGAGTCTTGACGACAAAGTCATAAGACTTGTCGGTGTAGTAGGTGATGACAACAGGAAGCACCTTGCCGGCCTTGTCCTGAGTTCTGGCGTTGAATGCCTTGCAGAAATCCATGATGTTGATACCCTTCGAACCCAAAGCAGGACCGACTGGGGGTGATGGATTTGCAGCGCCTCCTTTAATCTGTAGTTTGATTAATCCAGCAACTTCTTTAGCCATTGTTTAAGTTTCGTTTATAATTGATTAAACTGCGAAGTCATAAGCGAAGCGTAACAGTTCGACGCTTATTCCTTCGACACCTGCATGAAACCGAGCTCCAGAGGAGTTTTTCTTCCGAAGATCTTGACAGACACTTTCAGTTTCTTCTTTTCGTTATTCACTTCCTCGATAACAGCCTCAAACCCATTGAATGGACCATCCGTAACCTTGACGGCATCGCCGACCAAGTAAGGAATCTGCACATCTTCGGGCACATCAGCCAGTTCATCAACGACACCGAGCAAGCGCTTCATCTCACCCTCGCGGATGGGAAGCGGCTTCTCATTGCCTTTCGTCTCGCCGAGGAAACCTAGCACATTGGGAGTGTAGCGGAGCATGGCCTGCACATCGGGTGTAAGGACGCATTCCACTAACACATAACCGGGCAGATGACAACGCTCCTTCACGATCCGTTTGCCGTTTCTGAAATCGACATACTTCTCTTTCGGGATGAGCACCTGCGATACCTTGTCGCCATAATCGCCTTGCGCGACCTGGGCGTCAACGTACTCTTTCACTTTGCCTTCTTTACCGCTGATAGCACGAAGTACATACCAACGCATTGTCTGTTCAGCCATAAGCTACTTTTCCGATTAGTTGGGGTAGACCAACTCCATCACATGCTGGAAAGTGAAATCCATAACGAAAACTATCACCGCGATGAGTAGGGAAGCAACTAATACTACAACCGCGCTGTTGAACAGTTCTGAACGCGTGGGCCAAGTGGTCTTATGCACGAGTTCTTCGTATGATTCCTTGCAGTAATTGTAAAATCTCTTTAACATACCTTATTTATATTATCGCACGGGAAGAGAGGCTCGAACTCCCGACACCTGGTTTTGGAGACCAGTGCTCTACCAACTGAGCTATTCCCGTAAATGAAGCCCCC
>CADCOX010000036.1 GCA_902803195.1 uncultured Bacteroidales bacterium | reverse complement strand
TCACCACGGATTACACGCGCTCGGCCGAAGGACGCTTCTTCGAGCGAAGCGAGTCTGAAGAATGACACGGATTCTTCATTCTTCACTCTTCATGTCAGAGGACAAGAATTCGTCTAATTCGTGTACTCAAGTTCGCATGTTATGAAGAACTTGAGTAAAAACAATAAATCACCTCATCGCGTGTCAGCTGGCTAGCCCTATGTTATCTCCTTGTGCCGGAGCGCCTGAGTGGCCAAAAAAAATCTATGGAGTTTGACCTAGCTTCCACTATTTGAGCAACATTAGCTGCTAAACATCTGTTATTGTGGTGATTACAAAAGTGGAAGATGTTCGTATAGCCTCCACTTTGCTTCCACTCTGAATGGAGGCTAAGTGGAAGTGAAATGAACAGCCTCCACTCGCATAACACTTTATCACTCAATTCAATAGGCAGCCTTTTCCGGCAAAAAGTGGAAGCAAGGCTAGTTGGCGTGTACAGAAAAAGTAAAGTAGGCAGAAATAGCGTTCAACCTATGCGCACTTATGACCTTCTGAGTTCTGCGACCGCGTTGAAAAGTCCTGCCTGCCAGAACGGCATCGGGTCAACATTGTTCGGTCGCGACCGAATAACGTACACATATAGTCGTGCAGGCCGATGCCTATATACGTGCAGGCCGATGCCTATATACGTGCAGGGCTGAGCGAACGGACGTGAAGCCCCCTCCCTGCCCCCCCGTGGGGGGGGTGAACTGAGGGAAGGGGGAGACTGAGGGAGGAGAAATGAGGAGTATTTTCTTTCAGCGTCAAATTATTTTTTGATAGAGAGACGCCAGAGTTTAAATTGTATTTAATTGCCAAATATTTTACGTGTATGTAGGGTGAACATACAAAAATAATGCGTACCTTTGCAGCCGTAAACAAAGACAAGACGAAGAATGATAAGACTTCTACAAGCTACGGCGGTGCCTGACAGCTTGAGTTCGTCGCCTATCGCGGCGATGAGCGAGGACTTGAAGGACGGTAGCATCGACTGGGCGAATGTGCTGCAACAGCTGATGAATTGGGCGTTGGATGCCGGGCGGCATATCTTGGTGGCGGCCGTCGTGTATTTTGTAGGGCGCTACGTCATCAAGTTCCTTAACTTCTTGGTGAACCAGATGCTGGAGCGTCGGAAGGTGGAGACGAGCGTGACAACGTTCCTGAAGAGTTTTGTGAACATCCTGTTGCAGGTGCTGCTGATTATTTCGGTGCTGGGCGCGCTGGGCGTGAACACGACAAGCTTCGCGGCGCTGCTGGCCTCGTTCGGCGTAGCCATCGGCATGGCGCTGAGCGGCAACCTGCAGAACTTCGCCGGCGGCATCGTCATCCTGTTCCTGAAGCCTTACAAGGTGGGCGACTGGATAGAGACGCAGGGTACGGCGGGCACGGTGATAGCCATCCAAATCTTCCATACCATCCTGCTGACGGCCGACGGCAAGCAGATCTACGTGCCTAACGGCGCGCTGAGCAGCGGCAGCATCACGAACTTCAGCCAGACTCCTACGCGGCGCGTGGACTGGAGCGTGAGCGTGGAGTACGACGAGGACATGGACCGCGTGCGGCGCGTGGCTGAGGAGCTTATGAAGAGCGACAAGCGCATCCTGCCCATCCCCGAGCCAGTGGTCTACCTGAAGGAACTGGCCGACAGCTCGGTGGACATGATACTGCGGGCGTGGGTGAACAACGACGACTACTGGGATGTGCTCTTCGACGTGAACGAGCGCATCTACAAGACCTTCAACGCCGAAGGTATCAAGTTCCCGTTCCCGCAAATCACGGTGCATCAGGGGTAAGCCCCTCTCCGGCTCTCCCCAAGGGGAGAGGGAAGAGGGAAATGAAAAATGAAAAATGAAAAGTGAAAAATGAAAGGCCCCTCTCCCGGATGTAAGAAGTGAAAAGTGAAAGGCCCCTCTCCGGCTCTCCCCGTGGGGGAGAGGGAAAAGTGAAAAGTGAAAAATGAAAAGTGAAAAGTGAATAGCTCTTCGATGTGTCCTTCGGCAAGTTTAGGATGTACGAAGCGAGCAAGCTTGAGCGGAGAGCGAAATATTAACAGGAAAATAAGAACCATAAATAAATACATGACGATGAAACGAGTACTCATCCTGGCTCTTGCGGCGTTGGTGCTGCTGCCAGTTCCTGCTGACGCGGGACTTTTCAAGAAGAAGAAGAAGGCTGCCAAGACCGAGGCTGCTAAACCTGCCGAAAAGAAAGAACAGCGTCCGGCTCCTGTAGAAGGGCTGTTCAACGTACAGAAACACAAGGACGACTACTACTTCCAGATAGCCGACTCGCTGCTGGGGCGTCCGTTCCTATGTACGACGCGCTTCGTGTCGACGCCTGTCAACCTGGGCGTCTACGGCGGCGAACTGGTGTCGAGTCACGTACTCTACTTCGAGAAGCATGGCGAGCAGGTGCTGCTGCGCGTGCTGGCTTACGACGCTACAGCCGACAGCACCGACCAGATACATCGCGCCTTGGAGGCTGCAACGGAGAACCCCATCGTGGCCAGCTTCAAGGTGGACAAGGAGAGCGGCGACTCGCTCCACCGCCATCACACGAGCATCAAGGTGACCGACTTCCTGAAAGGCGACAACATCCTCACGGGCTTCGGCGAACAGACGAAGGAACGCTTCAAAGTGGCGGCGCTGAAAGCTGATCAGAGCTATATCGACGGCGTGAACACCTACCCCATCAACACGGAAGTGAAGACGGTGAAGACCTACGCTGCACGCGGTGGCAGCCAAGGGCAGACGAACCTGGCCAGCATGCTGACCGGGCAAGCCACCTTCCGTCTAAACACCTCGTTCGTGCTGCTGCCCAAGGAGCCGATGCGTCCGCGCTACTTCGACGAGCGTGTGGGTTACTTCACCGAGAGCCACCGCGAGTTCAGCGACCGCCAGCAACAGGTGCGCCGCCGCGCGATGGCAACGCGTTGGCGCCTGGAACCTAAATCGGAGGAGGACCTCGAACGCATGCGCCGTGGCGAGTTGGTGGAACCGAAGAAGCCTATCGTCTACTACATCGACCCCGCTACGCCCAAGCAATGGCGCAAATACTTGATCCAGGGCGTCAACGACTGGAACGTAGCCTTCGAGCAGGCAGGTTGGAAGAACGCTATCCACGCAGAGGAGTGGCCAGAGAATGCCGACTCCTTAGGGATGAGCATGGAGGACGCCCGCTACTCGGTCATCCGCTACCTGGCCTCGCCTATCGCCAATGCCTACGGCCCGCACGTCAGCGACCCTCGCTCAGGCGAGATCATCGAATCGCACATCGGGTGGTATCACAACGTGATGCAACTCATCCACGACTGGTACCTGATTCAGGCCGGCGCCGTGGACGACCGGACGCACTCGATGAAGTTTGACGAGGAGCTGATGGGACAGCTCATCCGCTTCGTCAGTTCGCATGAGGTGGGCCACACGCTTGGCCTTCGCCACAATATGGGCGCCAGCTCGGCTACGCCCGTCGACAGCCTGCGCAACAAAGCGTGGGTGGAAGCCAACGGCCACACCGCCAGCATCATGGACTACGCCCGCTTCAACTACGTAGCCCAGCCCGAGGACCACATCAGTCCGGTGGGCATCTTCCCCCGCATCAACACCTACGACAAATGGGCCATCGAATGGGGCTACAAGTGGTTCCCCGACGTGACAGCTCCCCAGCTCCACGCTGACGGCCAACTCGTCAGCGAGGCCGACCAGGAGCGTCTGCTGCTGAACAAGATGACGGTGGCCCGTCTGGCTGAGAGCAAGCGCTACTGGTTTGGCGGCGAAGGCAACGACAACGACCCGCGCGCACAGACCGAGGACCTCGGCGATGACCAGATGCGCTCGGCCGACTACGGCATCAAGAACCTGAAGCGCATCATCGTCAACCTGCCCGAATGGGTGCGCGAAGAAGGCGACCTCAACGAGAACCTCGGCCAGATGTACAATAGCTTGATCGGACAGATGCGCCGCTACATCGGTCACGTAGGACGTAACATCGGCGGCGTCTACCGCAACTACAAGAGCGTGGAAGAGGCTGGAAACGTATATGTCCCCGAAGAGAAAGCTCGCGTGCAACGCGCCATGCAATGGTTGGACAAGCAGGTGCTGACGGAACCGAAGTGGTTGATCAACGTGCCTTATATCCAGCGCCTGACGGCAGACCCGCAGTCGATGATCCGTCCGCTGGCCGACCTGGCCGTGAGCTCGCTGTGCTCGGCCTCTACCTTCAATAATATCGTTCGTTACAGCTACGCCTCGAACGCCTATCAACCGGCGGACTACACCCGCGACCTCGTACGCCTGCTGTTCAACGATGCTAAGCCCGACCGTTGGCGCCGCTACGTACAGGCCCGTGCCGTACCGGCTCTGATTGAAGCGTGGAAGTCCGGCTCGACCGTGGAGTCGCGCCCCTATATCACCCACGCCCTGAAACAGATCCAGCAGCGCGCACATGCCGCGAGTGGCGACGCCGCTACCCTCGCCCACTACCGCGACCTCGAACTCCAGATTCGCCTTATCTTCGAGAAGTAAGGAGATAAGGAGAAGTTAAGAAGTTAAGAAGTTAAGACGATAGTATTAGAACATAGAAGTTAAGGAGTTAAGAAGTTAAGACGAATGTCTTGCAAGCTGAAGTTAAGACGAATGTCTTGCAAGCTGAGGTGAAGACATCTGTCTTGCAAGCTGAGGTGAAGACATTTTACTCTTAAGCAGAAGTTAAGTAAAAACGCTATACTACCCTCTATGGAACCAATGATAGCCGATCTGGCGCTCATCCTCATCTGCGCAGGTGTCATGACGCTGCTGTTCAAGAAACTGAAGCAGCCGTTGGTGCTAGGCTACATCGTGGCAGGCTTCCTGGCCTCGCCCAACATGCCTTATATGCCGAGCGTCTCCGACTTGGAGAACGTACACCTGTGGAGCGACATCGGCGTGATCTTCCTTCTGTTCGCCCTCGGACTTGAATTCTCGTTCAAGAAGATCATGAAGATGGGTTCCGCACCTATCATCGCGGCCTGCACCATCATCCTCAGCATGATGACGGTAGGCTTCTTCACGGGACACGCCTTCGGCTGGGGCCAGATGGACTGCATCTTCCTCGGCGGCATGCTGGCCATGTCATCGACGACGATTATCTTCAAGGCCTTCGATGATATGGGCCTGCGACAACAGCGTTTTGCGAGCATGGTGCTGAGCGTGCTCATCATCGAGGACATCCTGGCCATCGTGCTGATGGTGGTGCTGTCGACGATGGCCGTAAGCCAACAGTTCCAGGGCATGCAGATGGCGACGAGCATCTTGAAGCTGGTGTTCTTCCTCGTGTTGTGGTTCGTAGTGGGCATCTATCTGATTCCCCTCTTCCTTCGCAAGACGAAGCCGCTGATGAGCGACGAGACGATGCTCATCGTGGCGCTCGGCCTCTGCTTCGGCATGGTCGTACTGGCGTCGACGGTAGGCTTCTCGCCCGCCTTCGGAGCCTTCATCATGGGCAGCATCCTAGCCGAGACGATTGAGGCAGAGACAATCGAGCACCTCGTCAGTCCCGTGAAGGACCTCTTCGGCGCCATCTTCTTCGTGTCGGTAGGCATGATGGTTGACGTGGCGCTCATCGGACAATATATCGTGCCCATCCTGTGCATCATCGCGGCGATCATGATTGGTCAGACCGTGTTCTCGACAGGCGGTTTCCTGCTGGCCGGGCAGCCGCTGAAGACCGCCATGCAATGCTCGTTCTCGCTGACGCAAATCGGCGAGTTCGCCTTCATCCTGGCCACGTTAGGCACCTCCTTGGGCGTGACGAGCGACTTCCTCTACCCCATCGTCGTGGCCGTGTCGGTGTTCACCACCTTCACCACGCCCTATATGATTCGCCTGGCCGTGCCCACCTACAACGCACTTTACGGCCATCTGCCCTCACGCTGGAAGCTGTTGCTGGACCGCTACGCCAGCGGAGCGCCCACAATGGCTGAGCAGGAGAACCACTGGCGCGACTACCTTGGGCAAGTGGGACGCATCGTACTCATCTTCGGCGTGCTCTGCATCGCCCTCTTGAGCATCATGCTGGGGGTTGTGGAGCCCCTCATCGACAACCTTCTGCCCAAGCCTTGGAACGGACTGGCAACAGCATTCATCACCATCGTTGTGCTATCGCCTTTCCTTCGTCCGCTCATGTTGAAGAAGAACCACAGCCAGGCGTTCCAGGCGCTCTGGAACGACAGCCGCTTCAATCGCGCCCCGCTGGTGGCCGTGCAGCTGCTGCGCATCGCCCTCGGTGCGTCCTTCGTGGGTTACGTTCTGGGACATACCGTCAACTGGGGCGGTGCCCTGGGTATGCTGGTCGTAGTGGCTGCCATCTGCATCATCATCGCCAACCGCTCGTTGAAACGACAAGGCCAAATGCTTGAGAAGACGTTCACCGACAACCTCAACCAACGCGAGCGTGTGGCAGCCGAACGCGCAGGCAAGCCACAGTTTGCAGGTCGGTTGATGGAGCGTGACGTACACCTCACCGACTTCACCATCCCCGTAGGTATCGCATGGGCAGGCCAGACGTTGATGAAACTGAACTTCGGACACCGCTTCGGCGTGCACGTGGCCTCGCTTCTGCGAGGCAATCAGCGCATCAACATCCCTTCCGGGCAGACCGTTATCCTGCCGGGCGACCGCTTGCAGGTGATTGGCTCGGACGAGCAACTGGCGACCTTCGCCCATGAACTCGAACAACAAATCCAACAGTCGCGCGACGCTGCAGGGGAGACAGCCGAGATGAAGCTGAAGCGCATCGTCATCGAGGAAGGATCGCATTTCATCGGGCAGACCATCCAACAGAGCGGCATCCGCCACGACTACCGCTGCCTCATCGTAGGACTGGAGGAGAAGGATGGCGACAGCCTCATCTCGCCCAACCCCCAACGTCCCTTCTACGCCGGCGACATCATCTGGGTCGTAGGCGAAGAGAAAGACCTCGCCGACCTCGAGGCGGCAAATAAACGGGAACGGGGGAATAACGGGAACGATAACGGGAACGATAACGGGAACTCATAGCGCTCGGCGATTCGGTCGCCGAGAAAACAATAACTCTCAACTCATAACAACTCATTGACACCTCTTCTTGACCTCCACACACATACGATAGCCAGCGGTCACGCCTATTCCACTATTCAAGAGATGGCACAGGCGGCGGCTGACAAAGGGCTGCAGATTCTCGGCATAACGGAGCATGCGCCCGCGCTGCCAGGAGCCTGCAACGCCATCTATTTCCGCAACCTTCACGTCGTACCACGACAGATGTACGGCGTACAGCTGCTGATGGGCGTAGAGCTGAACATCCTCGATACTACTGGGCGCCTCGACCTCGACGAGAAGCACTACCGCTGCTGCGACATCCGCATCGCGGGCATCCACAGCCTCTGCTGGCAAGGCGGTACGCGACAACAAAACACAGATGCCATGCTCGCCGCCATCCATAACCCTTGGACGCATATCATCAGCCATCCCGGCGACGGCACAGCCGAGCTGGACTTCGAACCCATCGTCCGCGCTGCACGCGACACTCAGACGCTGCTTGAGATCAACTCGTCGAGCATGATACCCTTGCGACATAAAGAGGTGGCGCGCCCCAACAACCTCGAGATCCTACGGCTCTGCCGACAGATGGACGTGCCCGTCATCTTAGGCAGCGACGCTCATATCTCCTTCTCCATCGCCGACTATCGCTATGCCCTACCCCTACTCGCCGAGACACAGTTTCCCGATGAGCTCGTCCTCAACTACTGGCCCCAACAAGCGCTGGAGTATATGAGGATATAGGACGGGAACAGGAACGATAACGATAACTGAACTCTAAATTTCAATCAACTGCATGAATAAAATTGCTCTTATCACAGGCGCCACCAGCGGCATCGGCCTCGCATGTGCCCAACGCTTTGCTGAAGGTGGCTACGACCTCATCCTCACAGGCCGCAATGCTGAACGACTGAATGCCATCGCCGAAGAAGTGCGTGCGCTCGGTCGTGAAGTCCTCACCCTTGTCTACGACGTTCGCGACCGACAGGCCTGCCACAACGCTTATGCCAACCTGCCCGAAGCATGGAAGCGCATCGACGTCCTCATCAACAACGCAGGCCTTGCCCTCGGACTCGAACCCGAATACGAAGGCGACGAAGATGACTGGGAAACCATGATTGACACCAATATCAAAGGTCTCCTCTTCATGACACGCGCCGTGGTGCCCGATATGGTTCGTCGCAACCACGGTCACATCATCAACATCGGTTCCGTGGCAGGCGAAGCAGCTTACGCTGGCGGCAACGTCTACTGCGCCACCAAGGCGGCCGTGAAAGCCATCACCGACGGTCTGCGCATCGATGTAGCACACACCGCCTTGCGCGTTACCAACTTGAAGCCCGGCCTCGTCGAGACCCATTTCAGCAACACCCGTTTCCATGGCGATGACGCCCGTGCCGACCGCGTCTATGCTGGTATCAAGCCCCTCACAGGACCTGATATAGCCGACGTCGCTTTCTACGCAGCGTCAGCACCCGAGCACGTACAGATTGCCGAGGTCCTCGTCCTCGCAACCCATCAGGCCAACGGCAGCATCATCCATCGCGAAGCGTAACGAAGATTGGCACACTAAGATATAAGAGTCGTTCGACATGAACGGCTCTTATGCGTTATTGGAGCATGATTCCGGTGAAGATGCGGCCGCTGTGAATACCGAGACGGCGGGCAGAGAAGAAGCGTTCGTGGAGGGTGTAGGTGCAGAGAGAGGTGATGTGAATGGCGGCAGCAGGGACACCTACGGAAAGCAGGTCGTGGGCATTGGCGCGCCAGAGGTCGATATGCCAACGGAGAGGGGTGTCGAGAAGGTGAGAATGGGCTGCGGCATTCATAGCGGGAGCTTGAAAGGCAATCTCCTCCATAGGGAAATGGGCGGAGGAGAAAGCATCGTAGACTTCGTCGCCTACCTCAAAGGCATCTGGCCCGATGCTTGGGCCGATGACGGCACGGACATCGGAGGGACGCGTGCCGTAGCGAGCTTGCATGGCGGAAAGGGTGAGCGAAGCGATGCGGGCTACGGTGCCTCGCCAACCCGCATGGATGGCAGCAACGGCGGCCGTCGAGGGGTCATAGATGAGAATGGGAACACAATCGGCGGTGGAGATGCCTATACAGGTGCGAGGCAGGCGGGTAAAGAGGGCATCGACGCCGTCAAGGAGAGAGGGGGGAACCGCCGATGAATCGGCGGGCACCACGGCCGAGGCAGAGGAAGATGAAGAGGGGGCGGGGGAAAAGGCCGAGGCAGAGGGGGAGGAAAACGAAGAGGGGGCGGAGCAATAGGCCGAGGCAGTGGGCGATGAAGAGGAAGAGGGGGCGGAGGAAAGGAGGTCTTCAGTTATTTCAAGGATGTGAGTGCCATGGACTTGGCGTGGAAGGATGAGGTGGGAATTGTCTATTCCCAGATGGTGACAAAGCTGCTGACGGCAGGCGGCAACGTGAGCGGGAGCATCGTCGGTGTAATGGGTGATGTTAAAACCATCGTAAGGGGCAAGCGGATCGGACGCGTTGCGCTCTGTAGAAAAAGCGATGACGGAGGGAGATATGTCGTAGTGTAAAAACATGAGGTTGAAAAAGAAGCATCACGTGTAATATGCAGCCTGAGGCGTGCAAAGTGATTCATTATTGGGTACAAAGATATAGTATTTGGGGCTTAAAGTGGCCTTTTTTTAGATAAAAGAGGATAAAAGAATTAGTTTTCACGACAAATCATAAGCTGAAAACGAAAAAAGTATTAACTTTGGCTCGTCAAAACCCCAAAAACTAAAACCGCAATCATTTATGACTCACAAACTCCTAACCAACTCGTTGGCACTCGCCTTAGCTGCGCTGTGCCTTGATTCGTGTACGCCCAAGGCATCGACGTCTCCCGCCATAGCGAAGGACAAGGACGTTGAAGCCCAAGTCGATAAGCTATTGAGCAAAATGTCGCTTGACGAGAAGATCGGTCAGATGTGCGAAATCACCATCGACGTCATCACCGATATGAGCGTGGCGGACTCGTTCGCGCTGAACGAGGAAGCGCTATCCAACGTCATTGAGAAATACAAAGTCGGGTCGATTCTGAATGTGCCGAAGGGTGTCGCCCAGACGCCAGCCGTGTGGTCCAAGCTCATCCGCAGGTTGAATCAGATGTCGGCAGACGCACAATCGGGCGTGGCGCAGATCTACGGCGTCGACCAGATACATGGCGCGTCCTACACATGGGGAGCTACGCTGTACCCACAAGAGATCGGACAAGCGGCATCCTTCAACCGCGCTATCCCCTTCAGAGTGAGCGAGGTAGCCGCCTACGAGAGTCGTGCGTGCCTGATTCCTTGGGTCTACTCACCTGTGATGGACCTCGGCCGCAACCCCTTGTGGAGTCGCATGTGGGAGAGCTATGGCGAGGATGTCTATCTGAACGTCGAGATGGCCCGTCAAGCTGTACGCGGCTATCAGGGCGATGACCCCAACCACATCGACGGTCAGCATGTAGCAGCCTGCATCAAGCACTTCATGGCTTACGGCGTAGCACGCACTGGCAAGGACCGCACGCCCAGCAGCATCACACGGCGCGAACTGCGCGAGAAATTCTTCCAGCCGTTCCGTGCCGCCATCGAGGCCGGTGCGTTATCGCTGATGGTCAATTCGGGCGTCAACGACGGTATGCCCTTCCATGCCAATGCCGAGCTTCTGACCACTTGGCTCAAGGATGAGCTCAACTGGGACGGTATGATTGTCACCGACTGGGCCGACATCAACAACCTCTGCACCCGCGACCATATCGCCGCCACGAAGAAAGATGCTATCGAACTGGCCATCAACGCCGGCATCGACATGTCGATGGTTCCCTATGAAGTGGAGTTCTGCGATCTGCTGCGCGAATTAGTCGACGAGGGCCGCGTCAAGATGTCACGCATCGACGATGCCGTGCGCCGCGTACTGCGTCTGAAGGTCCGCCTCGGTCTCCATGACAAGAAGACCTGGGACTTCGAGCCCGCCCAACTGGCTGCAGCCTTCCCGAAATTCGGGAGCATGGAGTTTGCAGACGAGGCTACGAAGATAGCTGAGGAGTGCATCGCCCTGCTGAAGAACGACACCCTGGCAGGCAAGACCGAGAAAGTGCTGCCGCTGAAGGAAGGCACACGCCTGCTTGTCTGCGGTCCCAATGCCAACAACCTGCGTGGCCAGAATGGCGGCTGGAGCTACACCTGGCAAGGCGAACGCACTAATTCGCTGGCTCCGCAGATGGGCGACTACCCGACATTCGAGGATGCCTTGATTTTGCGCTTCGGGCCCGCCAACGTCCGCTACGTCGAAGGTGTTCGCTGGAGCGACGACAACTTCGACCGCGACGAAGCCACTGATATCAGCGCCGCCGTGGCTGCCGCCCGTCAGGTGGACGTGGTGATTGCCTGCTTAGGCGAGAACTCCTACTGCGAGACAGTTGGCAACATCGACGACCTCAGCCTCAGCCCCAACCAGTTGCAACTGGTGAAGGCCCTGGCTACGACGGGCAAGCCCATCGTGCTCGTGCTGGCCGAAGGACGTCCGCGCATCATCAAGGATATCGAACCCCTGTGCGCTGCCGTCGTACACACCTTCCTGCCCAGCAACTATGGCGGTCCCGCACTGGCTCGCCTGCTGGCTGGCGATGCCAACTTCAGCGCCCGCATGCCTTACACCTATCCTAAGCACCCCGCAGCTCTCGTGACCTACGACTTCAAGCCGTGCGAGAATATGGGTCAGATGGCCGGCAACTACAATTACGACGCCGTGATGGACGTCCAGTGGCCCTTCGGTCACGGCCTGTCGTACACCACCTTTGAATACGCCAACCTGCAGGTCGACAAGAGCGAGTTCACGGCCAAGGATAGCCTCGTCTTCAGCGTCGATGTGAAGAACACAGGCGACCGCGTAGGCAAGGAGGCCGTCCTGCTGTTTGCACGCGACGTCGTGGCAACGCTCACGCCCGACAACGCACGCCTGCGCGCGTTCGATAAGATAGAACTCAAGCCCGGCGAACAGAAGACTGTACGCCTGGCCATCGCCGCCAAAGACCTTGCCTTCGTGGGCTCCGACGTACGCTGGCGCCTGGAGGAGGGCGAGTTCCTCATGAGCTGTGGCGGGCAGAACCTGACCATCAAGTGCACTGAGACTAAAGTCTGGGACGAGCCTAACATCTAACATCCCCTCATAAGAAGCGTTAGGCAAGAAGATACGTTTCTTGACGACTATGCTGGCGTTCGCGCTTTAGCTAAACACTCAGCCCCCTGTCCATTCCGACAGGGGGCTGAGCGTTTATGCATTTAACGGCAAAGAACGGTATCGAACGAGGCTATCGAATACAAGCTTGCTCCATCGCCACTCTTTCACGTGATAGACGACGGGCTCCTCGGTGAAGTTCATTCATTCTCTTGAAAGTAGGCAGCTACCTTAGTCCAGTCGATGAAGACGATGTCGATAGGCTGACCGCAATCAGTAGCAATAGCCGTACAGGAATCGAGATTGAAGCGGACTAAGATGCGGTCGTCAACACAGAGGGCGAAGGAATCGATCGGCACTACGTCAAACAACTTGATTTCTTCGAAGTCGGTCGTGTCCGCATCGACAGAGCGTACCTCGCTCAAGCATTCCTCATCGGGGCACATATACCATGTGCGAAAGAGGCTATCGCCGTCCTCGGCAATGGTCGTACGCACCGCAACCATCGCATTTTCATGGTGGCTATTGACCGAGTTTAGTTGACGGACAAACGCACTCACGCACAAGATCAGACAGAGGATACCGGCAACGATGGGCTGAATCGCACAGCCCACTCCAAGTCCCTTCAGGCCTTTGCGAACGTAGCCGTAGCAAGGAATCACGACGGTGGCAACTATGATAGCCATCATCAATAGAAAGAGGTAGATATAACCTTCAGGACCCTGGATGATCATAGGATAGTTTAGGATTTAGACGTGTATTTGACAACGAGCATTGTGAGGTCGTCGCTCTGCTCGGCCTGACCGACGAACTGTTCGACGGCTGCAGTCATGGCCTCAACGAGGCGTTGGGGTTGATTGGCGACATTGCGTGCAACCTGCTGCACACGTTCGATGCCGAACTGTTGCTGACGAACGTCCTCGGCCTCACTAAGCCCGTCGGTATAGAGGAAGATGCTGTCGCCACAATGGAACTGCAAGTGCTGTGCCGTGAAATTGAAACCAGCCATCACGCCAATGGGGATGTTGGCGTCGCAGGCGAGAGCGTTGACACCACCATCGCTGACTAACAGCGGCGGGTTGTGCCCAGCATTAGAGAAACTCAAGCGACCGGAGTTGAGATCAAGGACGGCGATGAAGAGGGTGACGAACATGCCAGTTTCGTTGTTGCTGCTGATGGCTTCGTTGAGGGCAATGGCAATCTGATCAGGCTCCTGCGTATAGGCCGCAATATTGCGGAACAGGTAGCACGTGACAGCCATCAACAGTGATGCAGGAACACCTTTTCCCGAGACATCGCCGATGCAGAAGAAGAGACGCTCGTCGCGGATGAAGAAGTCGTAGAGGTCGCCACCGACGGCCTTGGCTGGCATGACCGAGCCGTAGACATCGATATCATGGCGCTCGGTGAAGACGGGATAATCCTTGGGAAGCATCGACATCTGTATGTCGTGCGCAATCTTGAGTTCGCTCTCTATTGATGCCTTAGCAGCTGTAGCATGCTTTAGTTCGTCGACATAAGCGGTGAGGGAGTGCTGCATGTTCTCGAACGAGTCGCGCAGCAGATGGATCTCATCATGGCTTTTGATGACAGGCAACGGCGTATCGAAGCGCCCACCTGCAACCTTGTCGGCTGTAGCGGCCAACTCCTTCAATGGATTGGCAACACGCCTGATGGTCATTCGGCAGACAAAGAACGTGACGATCAATATATTGACTATTGCCAACAGCATAAACGCCCCAACGATAATGCCAAACATATCAATCGAAATGGCGGGAACGACGACAGCCAAAATCCAGTCGGAATGCTCTATGGGTATGTGGAATAGATAGCTTCGGGTGCGGTTGACGAGTATCTCCTTATTACTCTCTGATTGGCTG
>CADCOX010000035.1 GCA_902803195.1 uncultured Bacteroidales bacterium | reverse complement strand
GCCGAAGCATTGATCAAGCCCTTGCCACTACTGGAGGCGGAGAGTGCATGGAGTTCAGCCTTAATGCGTATAGTAGACAAACGATTGTGGAACATGTCGTAGAACACCGTCAAATCGCCATTGGCATTAATGGCATTTTCGCCACCACAACTAAGGCCGATGCCCAGCATACCGCCGACCATGCCATATTGCGGCTTCACATTACTGCTGTCGAATGACTTGTTAAGGTCTTTCTTCTTACAATTCATGTAGAAACCACCACTAATCTCATTGATGCCAATAGGCGGGATGGAACTTAAAGCCTTCGAACCTACTGCTATTTCGAGGAACGCATAGGTATAAGTCTCATCAACAGAAATATCAGACGCCCCATTTATGATGGTACCGTCTTCTTTCTTATGGGTTTTGCCATCATCTTTGATTTTGCTCCATCGCTTGTTCTGCTCGTAGGCGATTTCTTCGGACGTTTTTGTTGTCTCAACATAAGCGCCGGCAGCCTTGAACGTGAACAGTTTTCCCGGAAGTTCAAAGGCCAAGTCACCTCGGAAGCCTTTCAAATTCTTGACTGTTTCGGCGACAGTTTTGTACGTATCTTTAGCTTGGTCTATCGCCTTTTGGGTATCCTCGCTGATTTCGCCTACCGCTTCGTCCGCGTTACCAGAAGTACCATTCACCTTGTTTTCTACGGCTTTCCAGAAACTACTATTGTCGACAAGGCTACCTGACAATTTGAAACCTGCGAGGTCGTTACCCTTGATGCGGAATTCGTCGAAGCTTGTATTGGCGTAGCTGATGCTCTTATCGCTCCAATCCACATCAGCCCATATCGTGAACTTGCCGCCGAAAGATAGTGCTCCGTCCAGAATGAGGAGATCGCCACTAATGGCAAGTCCTACCTGCCCCTTGGCAAGGCGCGATAGATTGATGGAAGGATAGTCGAAGTTGAAATCCATTCCTCCCACTTTCTTCTGCGGAGAAGCACAACTCCACTTGCCGACATCGAAATAGACCGATTCGCCATCGTCCATCTCTGTCTTCGTGTTTTGTCCCACCTCTTTCAGCCATGCCTCGTAAGCCGCCGCCTGCACCTCACTACCTTCAGATTTCCAACGAGGACAGTTGGCGAGACGCATGTGACTGAATTTGATGCCTGGGAGTTTAAAGCCTATCGATGTAGCGGTCTTCACAGTGGTCGTCTCAGCGATGCGACTGCTGACTGTTATATCACCACCCAAACAGAGTTCTACGCGGGTGTCTTCGCCCTCAGGTTTTTCAACGTAGAAATAGGTCTGCTTCTTGTCGAAGGTGGCCTCGGCAAGGAAGAAGTCCATCATGACATCTACTTCCTGAGTAGTCTCGAAACAATATAAGCGCTTCGTTGCCTTGTCGGCAGAAGGAATATAAGCTTTGTAGTTGATTTTTGCCCGTTCGCCTTGCTTGTCCTTAAGCAGAGGAATGGAGAACTTACCTCGGAAACCTGCTTCGACAAGATGACTCTGGAGCATATCCACGTAGATCTCATCGAGACTGATGCCCCAACCGCCCAAGCTGTTCGTCGATGCTGTCAGGACTTCGGAAGTGTTGAGACTGGCCTTACAGGTGAAACGTCCGTCACAAGCATCGTTGAAGAGGTCGATGTACAGATGGCTGAGTTCAAACTTAATGCGTTTGTTCTCAACCTTCACTTTCGTCTCCTCAGATGCGCCTGTCGTATTTTCGGTGTTGGTGACCTCGCTATCTTTGCTGCAAGATTCAATGAAATCAGGTAAGGACACCCAAAGGTTTCTCATGTAGATACCCTGCCATTCGGCTTCGTCGCTGATTCCACCGACGGCCTTGTCATATCCTTTAGGCAGCGACATATCGGGGTCGTTCTCACCTTTATGGTGGTCGATGACGACCTCACCCGGATGGAAGGTGTAGCCGGGCAGATCCTCAACTTGGAACGCATCCATCGATGCCATAGCGCGCCATTTCGACCAATCGTCAATAGTCGTCTTGACCGTAAGAATCGGTTTCTCATCAATCGCTTTTCCGTTGACATCCTTCTTCAAGTCGGGTATACTCATTTCTGCATGAAGCTGCAGGGCGAGGAAGGCATCGTCTTTCCACGAGACATAGCAGCCTTCAACAGGATTCTGGAGGTCATTAGGAGCAACGAACTTAATATCGAAGCCACTTTCGGGATCCTTCAACTTGAAATCGCCCAACAAGCACAGATTGCCCGTCTCTGGCAAGAATCGGTCGGGAGTGATGCAGAGGTAGGGGGCTCCGAGCAGGAGCGTCTTGTTCTCCAAGGCATCGCTTTCGGGCAACTCAAACTCGCCGATAATGTTCATCGTAGCGAACGTGGGGCGGAATTGCATTTCCTCGAGCTGAATGTCAATGGGTGAGCCGTTGTAGATATCATCTACTTTGATGGGCAGATGAAGGTTACCAAGGTCGCCCGTCGAGAGGCTCTTGCCGTAGGTCTTTATATAGGTATAATAGGTGTTGATATTATACTTCTCGGCCAAGCTGCTCACTTTATCCGTCGTGAGGGATTGCAACTGATCCGAGAAGGGTATCTCGGCATCGGCCATCAGGTTGTCGACTCCCCAGTCAGAGAATATTTCCTGTACCGACATGATGCCGGGGAGGTCGTTGCCGGGATAGGTCTTAGCGATACCTTCGTAAACAACATTCTCGTTGTTAATCTTCAGTTTCTCGAATTTCACGGCCACCATGACCTTCAAGCCGAGCGGATTCCATTCCACATGGCCGTCGCCGGTGAAGCCTGTGCTACCGCTGCCCGTGAGATTCCCGTCCAAGGTGAGCTGGTATTGACCAATGGCAACCGTAGTATTCTTCAATTCGTTGGCAGTCTTGGTCGTGGGCGTGGTATTGGAGATATCGACGTGGTCACTACAATTCAAGAGTGTACGGCTCAGACGCCTCATCATGGCAAAGTCAATCATGTTGGGCCCGTCTTCGGTAAATGCGACGGACTTGGCATACAAGGCTACTGGTTTCACGCGCAAGACCATATAATCCGCAGCACTCACCTTGTCCATGATAGCCTCCCAGGGGATGGAATCCTTAAGGTCCGTGGTCCTATGAGTGTAGATAGGCTGTTGCTTCAACACTTCTTCCATATTGGAGTTCGAACCTCCATCGTAGAGTTGCAAATCATACGCAAACTGGATGGTGTCGTTCTCCAATCCTTCACCACCGAGGAAGTGCACACGGTCCCACTTGGACAAGATATCTCCATCCATGAACACTTTGCGAGCACCCTCCGTGGACAGGAAGAAAGGTTCAATCAGGTGAGGCGTACGGAAGGTGTAGAGCGAGTCGTGATTGACACTATCCTTGGCCGATACGTTGCCCATCCAGACCATTAGGTCGGAATCGTTTTCATCCTCTCCGCCCTTCTCTTCTTCGTCTGTAGGAAGGTCTGGCGCCTGGCTGGTCAAGCGGAAGAGTCTGATTTCGCTCTTACCCTCATTCTTGAAGGCCATGAAGTTCATCGCTCCTTCCTTCGTCGATGATACGGCTTTCAGCTGTGCCACATAGACGAGGTTCTCGTACATTCGCTTCAGCGCGTTTTGAGGCAGAAGGCACTGAAGACCGATGATACCCGTCTCCTCATGAATGACAGCTCCATAATCCATCGCTTCGTAAGGCGATTGACCTGGCATCATCTCTTTGATGGTGAGCGTATAAGTGACATTGGAGCCGATGAGACCACAGTTGTTGTAAGGGTTGGTCCAGGTGAACAAAGGCATTTCCTTCGGCAGAGAGGCTACGGCAAGCGAAGCGAGATCGTTGCCATAGTCGATGGTGTTGACAAGTGTCTTACCGCCGAGTGCATCGCCACGTTGGATGGTGGTCGTTGCCGTTGTTGCCGTTGGCAGTTTAGTGCTTCTGTCGAGAGAGCCTGTTAGGGTATTCGCGGTCGGAGAGGTGCCCAGACGTGTACTGCCGGATTTGCTGAACTGCTCATTCACGTCGACGATAGGCGTCATGAACTGAGGCGCATCGGAGAGGTAGCATATCTGGAACGTGCAACGTCCATTCAGGGGATTGCTCAGAGGGTAGGGGGACGTCAGCGTTGGGTCATACTTGTAAGCCGTAAGACATGCTTCATACGTGCCTTCAGGCAGCAGACCATTCTTCACCTCGCCCGTCACGGAAATATCCGACATGGCAAGGTGGTTGAACATCGTCTTCATCTCAATCTTACTCAACGCTTTTGTCTCGCCGGCTCCAATAGCAATAGGTATCTGGGGCATTCGTGCTGGAGGCGTGATGACGTGAAGGTCGCCTGCAGGCATAATCTGGTCGATCTGCATGCCCATATAGACATACTGTGGTTGCTCCGTGTTATTCCTCAATACAAGCGTAAAGTAATCGCCCGGTTCTTCGAGGTAGTTGCCCAAGTGAGGAGGGAGGACATACTGCAGGGGTGCCACGGTGACCGTGACGGGCTCCTGTGCTATAGATGCGAGGTGGCAAACGAAGGCTAACAGGAGGATGAAGGAATATCGGAGGAGCTTCATAGCTGTATATCTTTATCGATTGGGATGTTTTCGTTCGTTGTCATGAGGGGTTTATTTCTTATCGTGTCGACCCCATTCCACGCTCATGCCTTTCTTGCCGTTCTCGACTTGACGCTTGATGGCAATAAGGCTGAAAGTATAGGTGTAGTTCAAGCCTACGCTGAGCTCGGTATCCTCGAGACTCGAGGTTCGTTTGCTGACGTTGACATCACCATACTTGCTGATGCTACCGGTGAGTCCGAAGGCATGTACTTTATTGAGCGTGTAGCCGACAGAGAAATCACCTCCGAGTGAGAGGCTCTTCATCTGATGGCGCATCTCGTTGTAGCAGAGCGACATCGTCAGGGAGGCATTGAGGTTCTTATCCTTGAGGAATGAACGGGAGGTGGTCAGCGAGAAGATGTCGCTCATGTAACGGGTCTTGTAACCATCTGAGCGTTGGAAGCTATAGCTTGCCGTGAAGTCCATCTCCCACGGCAGTACACCTACATTGTAGGACGCACCTGCAGCATAGGTGGTGACATCGGTCTGGCCCGTAGAGAAGGGGTTGAGGTCCTCGTTGCGCGTGTAGTTGCCTGAGAGCGATACGGTGTGCGAGAACATGTCGGTGGCGGTAGTGTAGGAGGGCATCAGGTAGAGGCTATGCATGATGCGGTCCACACGTGTGGTGTCGTTCACGCGCGCTGTGCCATCGGTCTGCATCTGGCGATAACCATTGTAGCCCGCACTAACGCCGAAGTGGTTCCCGAGACGGGTGGAGACGTTGGTGTTGTAGACCAAGCCACGCGTCGTGAAGAGTTGTTTGTTCGTGAGGTTGTCTTCCTGTCCCGAGAAACTGGCTGAAAGCGAGATGCGGCGGAAGAGCAGAGTGCTGAGGTTGATGCCGAGGCTATGATAGTTGTTGGACAAGTAGTAGGTGCCCAACGAAGTGTAGTCGGGTTGAAGGATGCGGTAGAATACGGAGGCATTGAAACCGCGAAGGGAAAGGTTCATGTTGACATCGCCTGCGAAACGAGCAAGCGAGGTGTAACTCGGTTCGAACACTTTGTCGAAACGCTGTAGTTTGCTGTCCTCAACCTTGGTCGCATTCTTGTCGAACGAGAAGAGGGATGTGGAAGCATTAGTGGTAAAGGAGAGGTAATTCTTCAGACTCACGGCTCCGCGCAGGCCTATGACGACGTTCTCCTGAGGCCGGACTATGCTGTTCCAAGCAGGATCGAGCGACTTCTGTTGGTCATACGCGCGAAGGAAATAGAGGTCGATGTAGTTGCGAGTACTGCCGTAGCCCACCTTGAAACCCCAAGCCATACGCTTGTACTGGGGCTGACGGGCAAACGGGTCGGTGGGATCATCATTGACGGCTTTGCGTAAACGTCCGTAGAACATACCAAAGCGCAGCCGATCGCCCTGATATTCCAAGCCTACACCGTTGAAGGGCATCGTCATGACGTAAGAACTGAACGGCATCGTGCTTTGGCCGAAATGCAGTTGCCAGTTCTTGTAGCGAGGGCTGACGTTGAAAGAGAGATGGGGATAGTTGAAGTCGAGGTTGTCGTTGGAGTAGTAGAAGGAGAAAGGCATCGAGAAGCCGTAGACCGATACGTTGAGGTTGGCATAGACCATGTTGCTCAACGGCGAAGCATAGCTAATACTCCCAGAGGAATGGTAGTAGGTGTTGCGAGTGCCGATAGCGCCCGTGATGATGAGGGGGTCGCTCTTGGCTATTTGCGAGATGTCTTGTGCCGACAGGGGGGCTGCCAGCAGGAAGAGCATCAATACGGAGGCCACTTTATTTCGCATCATAAGCATTCCTCTTTGGTAAAGTTGATGATTGATTTCGAGGGAAACGCACGTGAGAGGTTCTCCAATACAATTCTTAGGGGTAGGGGAGAGGCCCCCTCACGCGCGTATAAATAATAAGGTGTCACGAGCGAATGCCCGCAACACCTTGTGTACAGCATCTTAACGGAGTACCTTGCGGCCGCCGACGATGTTGATGCCCTTCTGCATCTTGTCGAGGCGCTGACCAGCGAGGTTGAAGATGGCGCCGTCATCATGTGCGCTCTTCACGCTGCTGATGCCTGTGACGACGGGGCTTGACAGACGAACGGGAGCACGCAACGTACCAGCCTTGGCACTATAGGTGACGGTCTCGTTGACGTCGAAGTACTCACCCGTGAAGGTGTTGTACAGGCGGAACGTGACTTTCTCGCCACTCTTACCAGCGACGTTGATGAACATGATGTCGTCCTGAGCCAACGAGCCCTTGCCGCGACACTCTTCGCCGACGAAGGCACCGATCGTGTACTGCTCGGGATTGCGCAGACCTTCAACGCTGGCGATAATAGCCATATTGTCGGCAAAGCGCGAAGCATCGAACTTCCACACTTCGGCATCGCCATTCACGCCCTTCACATTGCCTCCTTGACTTGACAACGCATCGGGATCATAGCAAGCGGGAATGTCATTGAACGAGAGGTCGAGACGCCCTCCATTGGCACCTGGGCAGTAGTAGATATAGCCCTTGCCTGCCTCTAACTTGAAGCCATTGGTGTGAACCCATTTGGCTCCATCGAAGGTGGCAAAAGCATCCTTGCCGATGATCATGTCGCCTTCGTTAGCACGATTGATGGCGGAAATCTCCTCAAGCGACAGGTCGAACTCGTGAGGATACGTGAACCAGTTGTAGCCCTTAACCAAAGAGATGGGATCGACATAGTGGTTAACCTCAACTTCCATTCCAGGCTCACCGAAGATGAGGGCACCGGCCTTGTTGGTCTTCATCTTGTACATACCGTCGGCCGAGTTCAGTTCGGTAATCATGCCGAACACGCCAAGCTCGGGATCGTTGTAGAGCAATTCTTCCTGCGAACGAATCTCGATGACATCGCTCTCAATCCATCCTGCATATCCATCATCCTCATTACCGATGTTGTTCGTGACATCGTCATTGGCATAGACTGATATCCAGTTCCAACCAGCGCCGTACGGGATTTCAGCCTTGATATAGACATCGACGGCGTATTGCTGATTGGGCTTAATGATTAAATTTCCATCATAATAGACTTCAAAGGCATAGGACCCGACATACTTGCCATGAATCTCCCATGTGAGGCCATCGCCGCTGGGATTCAAGGCATAGAAGGGCGAGTCGCTGTTGTAGACCTCG
>CADCOX010000034.1 GCA_902803195.1 uncultured Bacteroidales bacterium | reverse complement strand
ACGCCGAACTGCATGGGCAGGTCCGGATTTTCGTCCACGTCAACCTTGCCGATAATCGCACGATCGGCGTATTCTTCTGCCAGCTGTTCGATGTAGGGGCCTACCTTCTTGCATGGACCACACCATGTAGCCCAGAAGTCAACGACCATAGGCTTTCCTTCGGCAACCAGTTGCTCGAAATTGGAATCTGTAATTTGTAATGCCATAATGACTGAAAGTTTATTGTTAGTAAAGATGAATATTCACATGAAAAGACTGCAAAAGTCGTGCCAATGCTGACAGATGTCCCGTCGCTATTGCATGTTGATGTGATAGGAGAGTTCATCGTGCCTATCGATGAACTCGATGAGGCTACGTTGGACGGTGATTCTGTGGTTGCGGCTGTGCAGGGTAAGGGGCATCTGCCCTTCGGGATCAGGGATGTGGAAGTAGAGCTCGGTCGAACCTGGATGCCCTTCTATGTGCTGCGTCAGTTCCTCCACGATATCCTCGTCCATACTCGTGAGTGGGATTGTGATGGTGATGTTATGGATAAGGTTGTCTTTCACATCAATCAGATATTCTACTTTCCCCACCGAGATGTCTATGCGGTTGGCATTATGTTTGGCCTGCTCCACATGAGCGCTCACATAAATGGAGTTCCCCACTGTCATGAAGTTCATCCATGTGCTCCAGTCCTTTCCCCATAAGGGCAGTTCGCCTGCCCCCGAGTAGTCCTCGATGGTGACGATGCCAAAAGGTTGTCCGCTCTTGCCTACGCCGTTACGCACGTTTGTCACGATGCCACCGAAGGTAATGTCTTGGTTGAGCCAACGCTCTTTTTCGCTCAATTCTTTCATGCGGGTCGTGCAGACGCTGTTGAGGATGATAGCGTAGTCGTCCAAAGGGTGTGCAGACAGGTAGATGCCTACGAGGTCACGCTCCTTGTTCAGTTTTTCCAGCTTGCCCCATTCTTCGAAGACCTGAGGGATGGGGGGCGTGGCCACTTCCACCTCGTCAACACCGAAGAGCGAGGCTTCTGCCGACTGCTTGGATTCTTGGAATCGTATTCCATAGCGCACCAGTACATCGATGAACAACTCGCCGCGGGCGTTGGGAGTAAAGTATTGCTCCCGTTGAACGTCTTTGAAGCTGTCCAAAGCGCCGCTTAGCACAAGGCTTTCAATGCCGCTGCGCTTGACGGTAGGCAGGCTCACGCGTTGGATGAAGTCAAAGATGTTTTTGAAGGGGCCGTTCTTCTTTCGCTCTGCTACGATAACCTCTACGGCTCCTTCACCTAAGCCTTTGATGGCACCCAGACCAAAACGTATGTTGCCTTCGTCGTCGACGCTGAACTTCTGTCGGCTTTGGTTGATATCAGGTCCCAGTACCTGCAGTCGCATGGCCTTGCACTCGCCCATCAGTTTCGTTATCTCAGTGATGTTGTCGAGGTTTCGGCTTAAGTCAGCGGCCATGTACTCAGCAGGGAAGTTGGCTTTCAGCCAGGCCGTTTGGAAGGCTACCCATGAGTAGCAGGTAGCATGACTTTTATTGAAGGCGTAAGAGGCGAATTTCTCCCAGTCACCCCAAATCTTTTCTAGAATCTGAGGGTCGTGACCATTGGCTTTGCCTTGGGTGATGAACTGAGGCTTCATGTGGTCCAGCTTGTCCTTCAACTTCTTACCCATGGCCTTACGCAGTGTGTCGCTCTCGCCGCGAGTGAAGTTGGCCAGTTGGCGCGACAGCAGCATCACCTGCTCCTGATAGACTGTGATGCCGTATGTGTCTTTCAGGTATTTCTCCATGCACGGGATGTCATACTCCACGGGCTTGCGTCCTTGCTTGCGGTCGATGAAGTCGGGAATGTAGTCCATCGGCCCTGGGCGGTAGAGGGCATTCATGGCGATGAGGTCCTCGAAGGTCGAGGGCTGTAGCTCTCGCAGGTATTTCTGCATGCCGGCCGATTCAAATTGGAAGGTTCCAACGGTGCGGCCTTCGCAGTAGAGTTGGTAGGTGACAGGATCATCAATATCGATACGGTCAATGTCAATATCTATGCCGAGGCTGTCATGTATGTTGCTCACAGCCTCGTTAATGATGCTCAGCGTCTTCAGTCCGAGGAAGTCCATCTTGATGAGTCCCGTGTCCTCAATGACTGAGCCTTCGTACTGCGTACAGATGAGTTTCTCGCCCGTTTCCTTGTCTTCAGCGGTGCTGATGGGAACCCAGTCGCTGACGTCGTCGCGGCAGATGATGACGCCGCAGGCGTGTACGCCCGTGTTGCGAACGTTGCCTTCGAGCATCTGAGCGTAGCGCACGGTATCGCGTAGCACTTGGTTCGGGGAGGCCGCAGCCTGCTGTAGCTCGGGCACGCAGGCGAGCACGTTCTTCAGGTTCATCTTGCGCGGTTTGCCGTCGGGCGCATCCGGTAGGCGGTCGGGGATGGCTTTGCAGAGCGAGTTGCTGATTTCCAATGGCAGTTTCTGCACGCGTGCCACGTCCTTCAGTGCCGATTTAGTGGCCATTGTGCCGTAGGTGATGATGTGAGCCACGTTCAGCTCTCCGTATTTCTGCGTCACCCACGAGAGCACCTTGCCGCGTCCGTCGTCGTCGAAGTCAACATCTATATCGGGCAGCGAGATACGGTCGGGATTGAGGAAACGCTCGAACAGGAGGTCGTATTTGATGGGGTCCACCTTCGTGATGCCGAGGCAGTAGGCGACGACGCTTCCAGCGGCCGATCCACGTCCGGGCCCTACGCTCACGCCCAGTTCATAGCGGGCGGCGTTGATATAATCCTGTACAATAAGGAAGTAGCCGGGGAAGCCCATCGTTTTCATCACATGCAGTTCGAAGCGAATGCGGTCATCGACCTCCTTGCTGAGTGGCTCTCCATAAATATGCCGTGCGCCCGCGTAGGCGAGGCTGCCGAGGTAGTCCGCTTCCAGCTTCAGTCGGTAGAGCTTGTCGACGCCTCCCAGTCGCTTCACTTTCTTTTCGGCTTCTTCGCGGCTGCAGATCTCGTTGCCATTCTCGTCGCGCGTGAACTCCTCGAAGAGTTGTTCGTCGGTGAATCGCTGCCGGTATTCCTCTTCTGTAGCGAACGACTTGGGGATGGCGAAGTTGGGCATAATAGGTTGGTGGTCAATGCTGTAGACTTCGACCTTGTCCAACACCTCGAGCGTGTTGCTCAGCGCTTCGGGAATGTCGGCGAAGATGTCGTTCATCTCAGCCTGCGTCTTGAACCACTCTTGTTTGGTATAGAGCATGCGCTTAGGGTCATCCAAGTCGTGGTTGGTGCCGAGGCAGATGAGCCGGTCGTGTGCCTCAGCGTTATCCTCGTCGACGAAGTGCACGTCGTTCGTGCAGACCAGTTTGATGCCATGCTTGCGTGCAAGTTCTATAATAACGGCATTAGCTTGCTGCTGGAGGGGATAGGTTTCTCGGTTGGCGCGTTGGTTCGGGTCGTGAACCTCGTGACGTTGCAGCTCCAGATAATAGTCGTCGCCGAAGACGCGCTTGTACCAAAGGATGCGCCGTTCGGCCTCTTCTATGTCTCCGTTGAGAATGAAGCGAGGAACCTCACCCGCGATGCAGGCCGAGCAGACGATGAGCCCCTCGGCATGGCGCTCCAGTTCATCGTGGTCAGTACGTGGGCGGGTGTAGAATCCGTCCACCCATGATTTCGACACCAGCTTCACCAGGTTGTGGTAGCCACGTTCATTCTTGGCCAGTACGATCAAGTGATAGCGCGTGTTGTCGCCGCGATCCTTGTCCTTGTCGTAGAGCGTTCTATTGGCCACGTACATCTCGCAGCCAAAGATGGGTTTGAAAGGCTCCAACCCCTCCTCCTTGCGCCCTTTGTTGACCTTGTTGACATAGTTGAAGTACTCCTTCACGCCCATCATGTTGCCATGGTCGGTGATGGCCATGCCGCGCATGCCGTCCTTGATGGCTTTGTCCACCAATTTGGGTATGCTCGCCTGTCCGTCGAGAAGTGAGTACTGAGTATGAACGTGTAAGTGAATAAAATTCTCCATGATGCCTTGAAAACGGGCATAAAAGTACGAATCTTTTGCCGAACTGCCAAAAAAGTTGCTCTTTTTTTTGTCCCTTTGCAAATAATGACTACTTTTGTCGAGCAAAACTTTAAAAAAAGGCCAATTCCTGCTCCCCGTTGAGCGAACTTGTTGTACTCTGCTATCGCTCATTTCAGCCCCTCGGCCTCGCCTCGGTGAGACTTGTCGCTCGGGCCTCCCTTCGGCCTCAGTTGCAGGGCATCTCAGGACGTTGGCACTTTCGCTCTTGAAATGGTTAAACGTTTAAAAAAGATAAAGAATATACGTCTGCATCGCGAGGGCACGCACACCCTCGTTATTGGCGCAGTGGTGCTGACGTTGTTCTGCCTTCTTTTTGGCTATGCCTTTGGCTTCGGCAGCCCTTGGTTCTGGGCTCTCGTCTCCCTCTGCGCCATCGTCTATCTCATTACGGTCAATTTCTTCCGTTGTCCCATCCGTCTTTACGATGGCGACACCGAGGGCGTTGTCCTTGCGCCCTGCGACGGCAAGGTAGTTGTCGTGGAGGAGGTCGACGAGAACGAGTATTTCCACGACCGCCGCATCATGATCAGCATCTTCATGAGTCTGTTTAACGTCCATGCCAACTGGATTCCCGCCGACGGCACGGTGCGCCTCGTCCGTCATCAGAACGGCCGTTTCATGGCTGCTTGGCTTCCGAAGGCCAGCACCGACAACGAGCGCTCCACCATCGTCATCGAGACGCCTGAGGGCGAGCAGCTTCTTGTCCGTCAGGT
>CADCOX010000033.1 GCA_902803195.1 uncultured Bacteroidales bacterium | reverse complement strand
GAATAAGAAAGATGGGACCAATGAAACATCTGCCGAATATCCTCTCATCGCTCCGAATCGTCGGAGCTGTGGCGCTGTTGCTGACCAATTCGTCAAGCATTCCCTTTTGGGCGCTTTACATCGCATGCGGCATCAGCGACATCGCCGACGGATGGCTGGCTCGTAAGCTGAAGTGCGCTACCAGGACTGGGGCATTGCTGGATAGTTTGGCCGACCTCTGCTTTGTAGCATGTTGTGCCTGGAAGATCCTGCCGATACTTGAACTGCCGAAATGGTTATGGATGTGGGCAGGTGTTATCGTAGCGATTAAAGTCGTGAATCAGCTATTGGCACTTGTGCTGTACAGGCGCTGCTGCTTTCCCCACACCCTCGCGAACAAGTGGGCGGGATTCCTCCTCTTCATTGCCGTCCCCATGACAGCATGGTCAACCATTCCCATCTCAATTGTGGCAATCGTCGCCGCCTCTGCCGCCATACATGAAGGCTGCGTTTTAGCGAGAGCAGAATCAAGTCGTACTTGAATTCTGCCGAGCGTGAAAGGCTACGGGTAGGCGCGTTAGCGGGAATGCAGACTCGACCGAAGGTTATGCATATTTTATAAGAATAAGATTAATCTGAGAAAGATAGTAGCATTCAATCAGCAGGGAGGGAGCGTCGTTAGAAAGATGTGCTAAACTCAATAAATGATCCTCGTTTGGCGCACCGAGACACGGAGCCACAGAGAGAATCGTCACCCATCGATAATAGACGGTGAATGATAAATCGGTGGAGGTTGGCCCAAAAATTTGGAGGATTGACGAAGAATGCGTACTTTTGCAGCAAAATAAATCATCAAATGACGTTATATGAAACAGACTGTATTCTCTATCCTATTGTTTATTATGCTCTTATGCGGTTGTCAGCCCAAGGCGGCAGAGAACACCATCACAGCAGAAATGGCGCTGGAGGGTGTCAGCAACTACTGCCATAGCGAGTACGACTGGAGCGCTGCCGAGGGCGACCCTGAGCTGATGTACGTGGCTATGGGCGAGGAGACGGACTCTGCCTACCAAGTGGTGTTCCGCAGCTATACGGGCGCTCAAGTGTTCTTCTATGTCGACAAGACGAGCGGCTCTACGCGCATGGTAGAGCATGTTCCGGCGCTCGGCATCGAGAGCGAGGCGGGCACGATGGATTTGTTCGACTACCTGGATAGGCAGAACTGATAAAGCGCTATACGGTGAAGAAGGCAATCGTGAATAGCTTCCAGAAAGTGAAGGCTTGGCTGCAGTCGCTGTCGTTCAGGACGGGCGTCATCGTGCTGCTGTGCTGCCGCTGTACGTCCTGTCCTTCGCCCAGATGCTGTTGCCGATAAGCGCCACCGCGAAGGGCGTCCTGTGGACCGTGCTGTTCGGACTGGCAAAGACCTTTCAGTATGGCGGCCTTACGATTCTGGGCGTTGAGGGCTATAAGCGACTGAAGAGCAAGCTCAAGCGTAAGAACAGCAGAACGGAATGACTCACATTAATCGTGTAAATAACTTTCGCAAGCTCCGCTTGCGTTAGGTTTTCAGGTTATTAGGTCGCTTCGCTTATAGGTTTTAAGGTGAGAATAGCAATCATATTGACAGAAGAAACATATTTCACCTCATAACCTTACGACCTTAGAACCCTATAACCCTATAACCTAAGAAGTTGATTACAACCGAAACATGAATCATATATTTATGAAAGGATTTGTCATAGCGCTCGTTTTAGCTTTCGGGCCGATGAACGCCCAACCACAGCAGACGAACTTGATTCCCGCTCCGGTAGCGTATTCGGTTCGTCCTGGAAACGTTTCCCCGAGCAGAACGGCTGTCCTCGACGAGAGGATTCGCATCTCGAGACGAACGCTCCTGCGTCGTCTGGGAGGTCGGCAACTGACGGATTGGCAGCTGAAGTCGGCCTATTGGCTGGAGCTTGGGAAGAAGGGCGTGAAGATAGAGGCAGCCGACGAGGAAGGCGTGTTTTATGCCCGTCAGACACTCAAGATGTTGGCTGCGCTGGACAGCCCTCTAACCTGCTGTACCATCCTCGACTGGCCTCGTTTCCGCTACCGTGGGGTGATGCTCGACGAGAGTCGCCATTTCCAAGGCAAGGACTTCGTGATGAAGCAGCTGGAGATGATGGCCCTCTTGAAGATGAACCGCTTCCACTTCCATCTGGTGGACAACCCCGGTTGGCGCGTGCAGATCGATGCCTATCCGCTTCTCACCGCGCTGACAGCCTGGCGCCCCGAGGCCTTCTTCTGGGATTGGGAGAAGAATGAGATAGGCGGGCCTTTCGTGGACGAGGGTACGCCCGGGGCTTACGGCGGATTCTATACCAAGCAGGATATTGCCGACATCCTTGCCTTTGCCGCCGAGAGGCATATCGAAGTGATTCCCGAGATCGAGATGCCTGGGCATAACTACGAGACGCGTGCAGCCTATCCCGAACTGGCTTGCAGCCTGCCTGGCGGTGGAAAAGACCCTTGGGAATTGTGCCCGGGCAAGGAGAGCACCTTCGAGTTTCTGGAAAAGGTGCTCTTGGAGATCTTCGGCATGTTCCCATCGCAGTATATCCATATCGGTGGCGACGAGGCACGCAAGAACAACTGGAAACTGTGTCCGGACTGTCAGGCTCGGATGAAGGCCGAAGGACTGAAGAGTGTAGAAGAGCTGCAGAGCTATATGATCAGGCGCATGGAACGATTCGCCCATGCACACGGCAAGCGCATCATCGGTTGGGACGAGATCCTGCAGGGAGGATTGGCTCCGGATGCCACCGTGATGTCGTGGCACGGGATAGAGGCAGGCCTGAAGGCTGTCCGCGAAGGTCACGATGTGATATTCACGCCCACTCATTACTGTTATCTGGACTATCATCAAGACTCGGCTCAGTTCCGACCTGTTGGACGTTATTTGCCTTTGGAGAAAGTCTATTCCTTCGATCCGATGGCGGCGAGCATTACCGAGGCCGACGCCCATCATGTCCTGGGCGTCCAAGGCTGCTTGTGGACAGAGCATGTTCAAGAAGCCTGGCATGCCGAGATGATGCTCTATCCCCGTGTCTTCGCTATTGCGGAAACGGGCTGGAGCCAGGCTGAGCGCAAGGATTGGCCCGACTTTGAGCGAAGAGCCTCCGTTTTGTCGGCTGTCGCGCGCAGATGGGGATATACCGTTTTCAGGTTATAAGGTCGGGTTAGGTTTTAAGGTTATTAGGTCGCGTTAGGTTTTAAGGTTATTAGGTCGCTTCACTTATAGGTTTTAAGGTGAGCTTCCGACCTCACAACCTCATGACCTCACAACCTCACAACCTCATAACCTCACAACCTCATTATTTTGTCGCCTTCTTCGACGTGTCCACCGACGGGTCGAGCAGGAGGTTGTTGGGGTCGCGGGCGACGCCTTCGCCTTTCACGTCGATTAGCCGTTGCTGACAGGGGATGCCGGCGTTGCGCAGGAGCTGCGAGAGCGTCCGGAAGCCTTTTGCAGAGTTAGTGAAATCCGTGAGAGTGCTCACATAGACGTTGCCGTTCTTCACCCATACAGGCAGCGCTTGCGTAGTCTCGAGTTCCGAGCGTAGGAGGGCAGCTGTCTTCAGTTCCTCGGGCCGCTGGTTCCAGCGGCGCCAGTCGGTGCGGCAAGCTGTGAGGAGCACTTCGCCCTCGTCAACAAATTGCCCCTTGAGCGTATAGCGGGCTGCGTCGGTCTTCTGACTCTCGCAGAAATAGAAATCGGACGGTTGCATGCCCGACGTCCAGGACCGGTCGGCGGGCAGGAACGACGAGCGATGCAGTTCGTCAAGTTGAAGGGGGAGGCCGAACTGAGCGATGGTCTCAGGCGTCACGCCCCATAGCCATATATCGCATGCAGAGTTGTTCTTGAGCACTGGCATTCGGCTGTTCCGGTCGGCAGCATCGACGATGACGAGCGTGCGGCCTCGCTTGGCTGGCTTCGTACTGAAGACGACGCCTTGCTGGTCCATGATGCTTTTCGCGCGACTGCCGGCATCACCTATAAACACAACAGAGGTATAGGGCACGACCTCGGCTGCGCGACGATGACGATATTGCATGCTATCCACTTCCGCCCATCGGCTCCATGCCGACTGCGGCTCGGCATTGGCGGCACGTATGGCGTCGTAGAGCGGCCACGGGGAGAAGAGGGGTAGGGAAGGGTCGTAGCCGGGATTGAAGGTCGTGCAGTAAGGCCCTATGCGCTCAGGTTGCACGCCGGGCACGCCCTCGCGGTAAGGACCGAAGAAGATGCCATCGTCCAGCGTAGGCGCCGTGGCCAGGTCGTGCTTGCCCAAGGGGAGGGGCTTCAGCGCATACCACGCCATGTTGAACACGGTCGTGTAGGAAGCGCCCATCTGACGCATATCCTTGATGAGATGATAGCACTCGTTGGCCAACCCCTCCATGCGTCCTTCGGCACTCTCGTAGGCCCGTTGGCCGTTCATCTTGGCCACCTGCGGTGGCGTGCCGTAGTAGCACATGCCCGTCTCGCCGATGCCCCATGGTTTTCCGATTCCCTGCCAATGTCGCATGGCACCAGCGTCGCCATAATGACCTATGGTCACAGGCAGCGCGCCGTCGCCATCGTCCTCGCCGTCCGATGATATCCAAGGGCGGGTGGGGTCGGTCTGCCGCACGATATCGCGCCAAACGGCCCACTCCTCCTTCTGACGAGGCAGCAGCTCAGGGCGCTTGAACACGTAGAGGATAACGGGTTTGTTCTCGTTGGAGATGCTCCACCCGAACACCGACGGATGGTTGCGGTCGCGCAGCACGAACCTACGCAGATGATCGCGCGAATGCTCGAAGAACAGTTCCGAATCCAATTTAGGTCCGCCATCGCTCGCCCAGTTGGCGGTCTCGCCGAGGATGCAGATACCCATCTCGTCGGCCACGTCCATGTAAAAACGTGGATAGACCTGAGCATGCAGACGCACGGCATTGCCATTCATCTGCTTGATGGCTGTGTACCAAGCCCATGCGTAGCGTCTCGTCATCTGCGGTATGCCCATGAAATGCCAGGAGTCGCTCTTCAATTGTATCGGCTGACCATTCAGCAGCAGTCGAGTGCCACGGAACGACCACTCGCGCCAACCAAAGCGCTCGTATTTCACGTCGATGGTTTTGCCTCCAGACTTAGCTTGCAGGAGCAGGGCATAGAGGTTGGGATGATCGGGTGTCCAGTGGCGCAGCGCCGCGTCGACCACGGGAATCTCCATGGTCATCGTTTTCTCTGAGTGAGCATCGACGTTGACGGCAATGCCCTTGGAGTGTAGCACTTCTTTCCCCAACTCCCATGCAGGAACAGGCGCCGAGTTGACATCTGTTCCAGCCAGGTTGAGCCATTCGTTGACCACGCCTTGTAGGGTAATCGCAGCACGGCGGTCGGCGGTATTGGCCACAGTCAGCTCCACCTGCAGGAGGTTCTTGCTCACCAGCGGCTTAACGAACACATCTTTCATATACACGTGCGGGACGGCCAGTAGATACACGTCCTGCCAGATGCCATTGATGGTATTGCCCCACATGGAACCCGCCGGCACTATTCTGCGCCCGACGGTTGAGTTGTCCTCGAACAGCCATTGTGACCGCACGCCCACGAGAATCTCTGTCTCCTCGCCTGGCGTAGCCAGGTCGGTGATATCGAGGGTGAAAGGCAGGAAGAGGTCGAAGTTCTCACCTACTTTGTGTCCGTTGACATAGACCTCTGTCATGCCTGCCACGGCCTCGAAATGCAGTTGTATGCGGCGGTCCTTCCACTCAAGGGGTATCTGAACGTGCTTGCGCATCCAAGCCATCTTTGCCGCCTCCCACGCTTTGGGATACGAAGGATAGTTGCGATGGTCGGGGCCTTCCAGCCCACTGAACGCGAACTCGTTGACGTTCCACGGCGAAGGAATCTTGATGCGCGTAGCGTCCCAGGCATTGTCCTGAGGCAGAGGCAGCTCGGGCGCCTTCCCTTTGCCGTATGTGAAATCCGCAGGCATGGCAATCGGTTGAAAATCCCAATAGCCGTTGAGGCATAACTCGCAGCGATAAGGCTGTTCGAGCTGGTTCACCAGTCCTTCGCTGGGAGCGAAGACATGCGGATAGACAGTCTTTTGCGCCGAGAGCACGGACACCATTGACAGCAGTATGACGACGAATAGCTTTCTCATATCAGTTGATGCTAAGAGTAATTCACATAGGTTCTTTCACGACGTCTTCTTGATTCTTTCACGACGTCTGCCGAGTCATGATTCATGTGACGAATCCATTATACTGGGACGCCGTACGCTTGGGCCTCTCCTTTAAAAGATTCTCATCTTATCAGATGCACAAAAGTAGAGATTTATTGTGAACTACGAAAATGTTTTCGCGGAAAACATATTTAATCCACTAAAAGTATAGTCATCAATGACGCGAAAGGACTAAAAAGAGCGCTAAGACCAGCTGAATTCGTTGCCGCATTGATGCCACTTTTCATGATCAATAATTCTAAGCGAAAGGATTTGAGAACAATTCGCCTTTATTCGACTAATCATGTAGGCTTGAGCATATATATGTATAGGCTTGAGCATATATATGTGTAGGCTTGAACATATATATGTGTAGGCTTGTTCGAATATACAAACAGAAGGTTGCGTCCTGGCAACCTTCATTGAATCACAGTTTATTGTATAGGGGTATGTTTTTTCAGCTCTTTGTGCTTTATAATGCCACATTCACTTTTGAAGTAAGACTACTTGTTGGAGGTCACTTCGCCCGCAATCAAATCAAAATGAAGAATTTCGGG
>CADCOX010000032.1 GCA_902803195.1 uncultured Bacteroidales bacterium | reverse complement strand
TTCCTTTTGACCTCAAAGCTCTCCTCCTCAATCGAATCTGATCATTACCATTCTCACATTCCTCATTAAATACCTTAAACTTCAAACGACCTCATGCGTATCGTAGCTGGCAAATACCGTGGTCGTCATTTCGACATCCCCCGTACATTCAAGGCACGCCCCACCACCGATTTCGCCAAAGAGAACCTTTTTAATGTTCTCCGTTCTTACATCGACTTCGAAGCCGATGCGCCCCGTGCACTCGACCTATTCGCTGGCACAGGCAGCATTACCCTCGAACTCTTGTCGCGAGGTTGTGCCCATGTCACCTCTGTGGAACTCGATACCCAGCATGTAGCTTTTATCCGTCAGTTCCTGCGCACCCTCCAGGCAGAAGACAATGTTACCCTCCTTCGTGCCGATGCTCTCCGTTTCCTGCGCAAGACACCCGCCAACTACGGCTTCATCTTCGCCGATCCACCTTATGCTCTTCCCCAATTGGCGCAACTGCCTGACCTCATCTTCTCCAAAGACCAAGCAAAGGCACCTCTTTTAGTCCCTGGCGGTCTTTTCGTCCTTGAGCACGGACGCACCCAGGACTTCACCGCCCATCCCTATTTGATTGACCATCGCGCATATGGAAGCGTCAATTTTTCTATCTTTCGTTCACCCGAGGACTCATAAAGACTACTCATCATAGGTTTCAAAGATAAAGGCGTGTTCAAGAAAACCTCGAACACGCCTTCACTATTGACTCAGACTGCTTACTGAATACTATTCAGAAGATCGAGCCGACCATCATTGACCAGTTTGATGATGAGTTCACCAAAGAGTGTGTTCTGCCAGGCAAACCACTTACGGGTGAACTTGGTGGCATCGTCCTTATGGAACGACTCGTGCATGAAGCCCGTACCCGCATCAGTATCCATCAACATCTTGATACAGGTCTTAATCTCAGCATCATCCGTGCTGGTGAAGGCCTTCATCATGATGCTCATGGGCCAAGGCATATCATATCCAATATGAGGTCCACCTATGCCCTCGCCGGCCTTTCCACGGAAGAAGTAGGGGTTGTCTTCACTCCAAACGAAACGACGAGTGTTCTGATAAATGGGATCGTCAACTGGTACATCGCCGAGATAAGCCATCGCGAGCAGCGACGGTACGTTGGCATCATCCATAAGCATCTGATTGCCGAAGCCATCCACCTCGAAAGCATAGATGGGTCCATACTTGGGATGTTGGTGAATGGCATATTTCTGAAGGGCTGTACGCACCTCTGCAGCGAGATCGGTGCATTGTGCTGCGAGGTCGCTGCGATGGTTGACTTTCGTTAGGATCTCTGCTGCGTGACCCAACTGGGTTACCGCCATGAAATTGGAAGGAACAAGGAAAAGAAGTGTAGTGGCATCATCAGAAGGACGGAAAGCCGAAGCGATAAGGCCCACGGGCTTGACAGGCGCACCCCATCCATCATTATTCATCGTGTCGAGCTGACGCTCAGTTCGACGCTGGAAACGATAGTTGCCCTTGCCCCCCTTACGCTGTTGATCGTGGAACGTCGCAAGGATGTTCTCTACAGCATGAATCCATGCGTCTCCGAAGATTGACGCATCACCTGTCACCGTCCAATACTCATAGGCCAAGCGGATAACATAACAAAGTGAGTCTATCTCCCATTTACGTTCATGCAGTTCAGGCTTCATGGCGGTGAGGTCCTTTTGCCAGTCGCCATTGGGATTGGGTTCGCGGTTGAAAGCATTAGCATACGGGTCGATGTTAATACACTTGAATTGACGCAGGATCACGCCAGCCAGCATACGCTGCAGATGCTTGTCTTTGGGTGCCAATTTCACGTAAGGGAATACCTGAGCGCCAGAGTCACGTAACCACATTGCATGAATGTCACCAGTATAGACAAAGGTGTCTGGCTGTCCGTCGGCATCACTTTCAGTGTAGTGAACGGTTGTGTCGATGGTGTTCGGGAAACAGTTGACAAACATCCATGCAAGGCGGACATTAGTCAGTTTTTTCACAATGTCTTTTATCTGCTTTTCGACAGCATCAGAACGGAACAGGCGTTCAGCCTCTTTCGGACGATTGTTAATCTTCAAGACGTCAGCCTTAACTGTAGGAATGGCCGAAGCCTCAACGGCGTCCGACAGTATTAACGCTCTTGCTTGGGCCGTTGCCGACAGGCAGAATAGCGTACAGCCAAGGGCAAGCCCCTTGACGATGTGGTAAGCGGGACGCCACACGGGCAACTGAAAGATAGATAGCTTTTTCATGATGAAATTAGTTTTATAAAGAATGATACATTATCCTTTCTGAGTTTGTCTCTGCCTTACCGCCTCGTAGAGGAGGATAGCAACACTGACTGACACGTTGAGCGAATCGACAGCGCCGAGCATGGGAATGCGGACGTGAGCTTCGGCAGCTTCGCGCCATTGAGGTGTGAGGCCGGTTGACTCCGTTCCAAAGACGAGAGCAGTGGCTGATCGCATATCCGTGTCGTAGTAGAGACTCGAGTCTTGGAGTTGTGCCGTGAGGATGTGAAATGAATGCTCTCGCAGGAAGCGTATACACTCCTCCGAAGTGCAAGCCACAGTCGGGACGCTGAAGAATGCGCCCACGCTGGCACGAATGAGATTGGGATTATAGAGATCCGTGAGCGGGTCACAGACAATGACAGCATCAGCAGCAGCAGCATCTGCCGAACGGAGTATGGCACCGAGGTTACCGGGTTTCTCCACACGCTCTAACACCACAACAAGTGCATCCTCGCGCAAATGAAGGTCTGCGAGCGATTGCGATTTGGCCGCGACAGTGGCGACAATACCCTCTGTAGTTCCCCTGTAGGCAATCTTCTCGTAGACATAGGGCGTGACAGCAAAGATACGTGAAGCCTCAAACGGCTCCTTGCAGAGGTCTGGGCATACGTAAACCGTATCAAGGTCATAACCTGCGTCGAGACAACGCTGGACTTCACGCTGCCCTTCAACCACGAACAAACCCGACTGCCGACGGGCAGACGACTTCTGTTGCAACTCCAAGAGTTGCTTGATCTTAGGGTTCTGCACGCTCGTGATGAGCAGAGGATTGGATATCTGGTTATCGATCATTTGTGATACTTTTTCTTTCCATCTACGATGTAAACTCCTTTTCGTCCAGGAGTGCTGACATTAAGTTTCTTGCCACTGAGGTCAAAAACGTTTGTGTCCCCATTATCGTTAACGTTAACGTCTCCTATGCCTACAGCATCCGACTTGACGGCAAGTATGCCCTCTGAGGCCAGACGAGAAGTGTCCCAAACAAGGCCATCGCCAGGAAGTTCAGGGATGAGCGTAGGCATACCCGTGAGGGCGACAGCGCCCTTGCCAGTGAAGAGGGGCAGCTCGTCGCCGGCCTTGAGGGCGGTAGTGCCCAGCAGAGTGAACTCTATAGTCGGACTGCTCAGCGTCACCTTACCTGCCACATTGAAAGCATCACAAGTGAGTTTCGTACCAGAGCGTTTCACCTTCACCGCCAATGTGCCGCCCGACCTCACAGCGAGGCTGCCTGCATGCGTGAAGGTAGCGACAGCCGTAGCCGAAGAGCCGACAGCGAGCGTACCCTCGTAAATGGTGAGGGCACCCGTGCTCGTTGTACCCGTGAGGCGAAGCGTACCCGTGCCATATTTATTCAGTGCACCTGTGAATTTTCCAGCAAAAGAGTCATCATTCGCGAGATAGCCCACGTTCCAAGTTCCCGTAGAGAGTTGGGCATCGGCGGCCGTGGATTGGAGAGAACCTATCTTGGTCGTCAGATTCTGCTCGTCAGCGCTTTGGCTCTTTGTGTGCACGGCATAGACGCCTGCTCCGAGTTTGACCATAGCCTTCGAAAGGTCGGTTGCTGCTGTAAGGCGGAACTGACCACCTGTGATGTTGAGGGTTCCTTCGAAATTAGACGTATTCATCGAGAAATCACCACGAACATAGGGGAAACTGATGTTCATCGTGCCTGCGCCGAGTAACGTGCCTTGTATCTTACAACGCTGCCCCGTCTGCATGGTAAGCGTCTTTCCACTTTCAATTGTAAGTCGATTTTGGAAGACGGGCACCTGCGAAGTAGAGTTGTTGTTAAAGATGCCTATAGTGGCATTACCTGTGACGGTGATAGGCGAAGTGGCTGATCCAAAAGTAGTATTCCATGTGCCCATAGCCAGCGTACCAGCCACAAGAATAGTACCACCCGTATAAGCATTAGCGCCACCATAGGTGAGATTCAGTTGTCCCGCACCCTCTTTGCGTAATGAGCCTTTACCGCTAATACGTCCCTTCAAGGCTACGACGCCACCTGGAATCTGGATAGAAGCCGTATCATTGAGCATGAGACTGCGGTTGGTAGCGGTATTGGCGTTGCTGACAATCAAGCGTGCCTTGCCTATCTGGAAATTTGTGGCAGCCGTCGTGGCTGCTCCTATACTACTAGGCAGTCCGCCATCAGCAAGTTCTGCCACCTCTATGGTGCCGCTGTTGATGAGGGTTGGTCCCGTGTAATCACTAGTTTTCACCCTCATATTGACTCGCCCATTACCGTTGAAAGTCACTCCGCCCG
>CADCOX010000031.1 GCA_902803195.1 uncultured Bacteroidales bacterium | reverse complement strand
GTCCGAGCAGTCATCATGAAATGATCAAGTATTAATCCTTATTAAATAAAGAATCATTATGTCACAAATTCAACGACCCGATTCGTCCTTAGCCGGATTAATCCGACGCTATGTCAGCGCCAGTGTGCTCCTTATCATCGCCACTGTCCTGGCGCTCATCTTCGCGAACTTGCCCGCGACCCGCGACCTCTATGCGTGGTTGTGGCAGCAACCCGTCTCGCTCAGCATTGGCAGCTTCAATCTCTTCAGTCATGGCGGCCACACGCTCACGTTGATGGACTTCATCAACGACTTCCTCATGTTCTTCTTCTTCCTGAGCGTAGGTCTTGAGATTAAACGCGAGATCCTCTGCGGTGAACTCTCCACGCGTCAGAAGGCCCTCCTGCCCATCATCGGTGCCTGCGGCGGCATGCTCTTCCCCGTAATCGTGTTCTTCTGCGTTTGTCTTGGTCATCCTCTCATGGAGCGCGGTTGTGCTATCCCCATGGCTACCGATATCGCCTTCTCACTGGGCGTCCTTTCCATGTTCGGCAAGCGTGTGCCTCTCGGACTGAAAATCTTCCTCGCAGCCCTCGCTGTAGCCGACGACCTCGGTGGCATCATCGTCATTGCCCTTTTCTACTCGCAAGGCCTATCCTTGCCCTACCTGCTCGCTGCAGCCATCGTCGTCGCCATCCTCCTCATCGGCAACAAACGCGAGGTGCGCGTGAAGGCTTTCTACATGGGCTTCGGCCTCATCCTGTGGTATTTGGTGCTGAACTCCGGCATCCATGCTACCATCGCTGGTGTCGTCCTCGCCTTCTGCATTCCAGCTAACCTCACGCGTGGCACGCGTTACTACATGGAGTACATCCGTGAATACCTCAAGGAATATCCTGACATCGATTTCACTGAGGCCGACCGCAAGAAACCCATGGTGCTCGACAAGATGGACATCCAGCTCCTGCGTCGCATCGAAAAAGCTTCCGACCAACTCATCTCACCCCTTCAGGATATCGAGGATCAGTTGGCCATGCCCATCAACTACCTAGTCATCCCCATCTTCGCTTTCGCCAATGCAGGTGTCAACTTCGATGGTATGAGCATCGGCAGCCTCTTCCATGGTGTGGCTCTTGGCGTATTCCTCGGCCTGCTCGTCGGCAAGTTCACCGGCGTGCTCAGCTTCTCATGGCTCAGCATTAAACTCGGGTGGTGCCAGATGCCAGAAGGCGGCAACTGGCGCTCCTTTGCCAGCGTCTGCATGGTGTGCGGCATAGGTTTCACCGTATCCATGTTCATCGCCGCTCTCAGCTATCCCGCTCATCTTGGTGCAGAAGGGGCCGACATGCTCAATGAAGCTAAACTAGGTATCCTCTGCGGCACTCTTGCATCGGCGCTCGCAGGTGCACTCATGCTCAATTATACGTTACCGCATGAGAATGCGAAAAAGAAGGTGGGTTAAGCGATAATCAAGCGTTAACTAAGTGGTAGCGAGCGCCAGGCAGCGCTTTCACCACGCCTTTTATCTCCAGTCCTACCAATAAAGGCGTCAGCCTGAACGTGGGAAGAGACAATTCATTACTGAGGTCGGCCAACGAACGGTCGGCCTCAGTCGCTTTCAGGGCTTCTACGATGCGTTGCTCGTCTGGAGTAAGAGTGGGGAATAACTCGGTCTGCACGGCCTGTGTCGTCTCTGCGGTCTGCCATCCTAGATCTTCGATGACATCTGTGACGGTGGTGATCAGCTTGGCGCCGTGTCTGCGGATGAGCAGGTTGCAGCCCTCGGAGCTCTTGTCGGTGGGCCGACCTGGGAACGCAAAGACCTCTCTGTTGTAGTCCATGGACAGGCGTGCGGTGCTCAGCGAGCCACCGCGAGCGGGACTTTCGACGACGATCGTTGCATCGGCGATGCCAGCTACAATACGATTCCGCTGCAAGAAATTCAGTCGGTCAATCGGGGTCTTGCTCATGAACTCGGTGAGTAGGCCTCCGTCCTTTAGCATTTCGATTGCTGTCTGACGATGCAGTCGCGGATAGATCTCATCTAAGCCGTGAGCCAACACGCCCAGCGTAGGCAGGCCGGTTGCCAAAGCTGAGCGGTGAGCACTCACGTCTATTCCATAGGCTAAGCCACTCACCACTAATGTGCCGGGGCACAGTTCTGCCAGTCCGCGAGCCAAAAGCATGCAGAGCTCACGCCCCCGTTCGGTACAATGCCGTGTGCCGACGATGCTGATGATGTGTTGAGCATTCAGATCGGCATGGCCTAAGAAGTAGAGCACCAAAGGAGCGTCACCGCACCCCCGCAGACGCGCAGGGTAACGTGCATCGTCTTGCCACGTGAGGACTTCAATCTGATGAGCACGGGCGTAGCTCAGTTCC
>CADCOX010000030.1 GCA_902803195.1 uncultured Bacteroidales bacterium | reverse complement strand
GAATTCGATCTTGCGTGGGTTGGAAGCAATCAGAACCCTAGCACAACCCCCGTCATCGGGAGCAACGGCACACTCTTTACCATCACACTTGGCGCTTGGTCCTCGGAGGCTATCGTTACCGATGCAGTCGGGCAGACTGTAGGCGCCATTGCTGTTAGTCCTTACGTAAAAAATGTCACGCTCACTCCTGATTATCAACCTGCGACGTGGAATCACTTTGTCATCACGGCTAATGCCATCGAAGGTGTGGTGCTGAGCATTTATCGAGATGGTATTCCTGTTATAGACAAGGTGCAGATTAGCTCAACGTTCGACACCGTGGCCTCAATCAGCAATACACTCGGACGTTACTATTCGCATGTCGGCTTCGACAACCTTCGCCTCTCCTACAAATGTGCGGGTCTGGGCGACGTGAACCTCGACGGCGTCATTACGATAGCCGATGTGACGGCGCTCGTGAACATCCTTTTGGGCAAACCTTTAGAACTCTGCTCCGCTAAAGCAGCCGATGTCAACGAGGACGGCATCACGACGATTGCTGACGTAACGGCCTTGGTCAACAAAATCTTAGGTCGTTAAGTGCCGCTATAATCTGAGTCCTGCCCATGTCCATTCGCTCAAGCTCACGCGTATATACGCTCGGGCTTACACGTATATACGCTCAGGCTTACACGTATATACGCTCGAGGCTTCACGTATATACGCTCAGGCTTACGCGTATATATGTGTGAGTTGTTCGGTCGCGACCGAATGACGAACACCTCCATGTGATGCCTTTTGAATTAAAGGAAGGTTTTGGATGTCGCTATAAACGCAAAAGCCCAAGCCAACGAAGGCTTGAGCTTTATGATATAGTCGGAATCAATCAGTCGGACGGGAGTCAGGCAATCATCAGAGGTTCCGATGGGTTCAGCCGACCAGATGGTTGTCTGCGGTCGGGAAAATCACTCTCGGCTTGAATGAGCGGGCTTCCTCGAAGTCCATCATCGCATAGGACATGATGATGACGACGTCGCCCACTTGGACTTTGCGGGCTGCGGCGCCGTTCAGACAGATGCAGCCGCTCGCGCGTGGGCCTGTGATAATGTACGTGTCGAAGCGCTCGCCATTGTTGTTGTTGACGATGTGAACACGCTCACCAGCTATCAGACCTGCTGCATCCATCAGGCCTTCGTCGATGGTGATGCTGCCCATATAGTTCAGGTTGGCCTCCGTGACGGTGGCACAATGTATCTTGGATTTGAGGACTTCAATGAACATTTTCTAATGGATTTCTATTAGTGTCTGATGACGTCTTTCGCTTGGATGGGAACTTGCGTAAGCTTCTTGACCTTAAAACATTAATCATTAGCGATTAAACAGCATTCTAAAGCCGAGACAAACGTTCCGTTACTTGTAACGTATGTGGTCGATGAGGCGAATGGGTTTCTGCCCGCAGTAGACGGTAATACAACCTACGATGGAGGGCGCTTCGTCCCACGAGCGAACGTCGAGGAGCGATTCGCCGTCGACGATGCTGTAGTACTCTACGCAGAGTCCTTGAATGGCGTTGATGCGATTGACGACGTACTGGATGGTCTGCGCTACCGAGTGGGATTGTGCGAAGTAGCGGCTGGCCACGAGAGTCTCGTAGATGCGTGGTGCGATGGCGCGCTCAGCCGGAGCCAAGAGGGTGTTGCGGCTGGACATGGCCAGTCCGTCGGCCTCGCGAACGACGGGGCAGGGGACAATCTGCAGCTTGAAGCCGAGGTCGGCCACCATACGACGGATGACAGCAATCTGCTGGAAGTCCTTCTCGCCGAAGTAAGCGTGATCGGGCTCGACCCACGCAAAGAGCTTAGAGACAATCTGGCAAACGCCATTGAAATGGCCGGGACGGCGAGCACCTTCCATGACCACGTCGGTGGGCGGGTAGGAGAAGTGGCGCGTGTCGGGCTCGGGATAGATTTCCGCTACCGATGGTGCGAAGGCGATCTGAGCTCCGCAGTCCTCCAGGATAGCGCAGTCGGCGTCGAGTGTGCGGGGATAGCGCTCGAGGTCGCGAGCGTCGTTGAACTGGGTAGGATTAAGGAAAATGCTGACGACGGTGACATCGTTCTCGGCTACCGACCGACGAACGAGCGAAGCGTGACCGGCGTGGAGTGCACCCATTGTGGGCACGAGGCCAATTGTCTTACCTGCAGCACGGGCTGCAGCGAGTTCGGCCTGTAGTTCTCGAATAGTTGTTGTGACTTTCATAATTTTGTTTGACCAACGCTCTCTTCGTGTCGAGGTGAGCGCTTAAAGCGGTGCAAAATAACATATAAATTAGCAAACAAGGAAGGAAAAAAGCAAAATAAATGAAAAAAAAGGGCATTTAAGTGACTTTCGGGGGCAGAACTTTGCAAATATCCCGATTTTTTTCTATATCTTTGCAGTGCGAAACCAAGCATCATCAGGATTATGAGTTCGAAAAGAGTCTTATTTATCACTCAAGAGATCATGCCCTATGTGGATGAATCTCCGCTCTCCGTCATCGGACGCAAGCAACCTCAGTACGTGCAAGAGCATGGACGCGAAATCCGTGTGTTCATGCCCAAATGGGGGACCATCAACGAACGTCGGAGCCAGCTGCACGAGGTACAACGACTCTCGGGTATGAACCTGATTATTGATGACACCGACCATTTGCTCATCATCAAGGTGGCGTCCATCCCGTCGGCTCGCATGCCAGTCTATTTCATCGACAACGACGACTTCTTCATGCGCCGTTTGGAGGTGTGCGACGAGAATGGCAACGAGTACCCCGACAACGCCGAGCGCGCGATTTTCTACTCGCGTGGCGTGCTGGAGACGGTCAAGAAAATGCGCTGGGCGCCCGACGTCATTCATTGCCAAGGCTGGATGTCGGTGGCCTCGCCTCTGTACATCAAGCGGAGCTATTTCGAAGAGCCGTCCTACCGCGACAGCCGCGTCATCTTCACGCCCTCGGCCATGGATGTGCTCAAGATGAGTACGACCGACCAGTTCCGAGCAGACATCATCTTCCGTAATGTTACAGAGGAGCACCTGGCGGCTTATCCGCAGCACCTCTCTCTGCGCGACCTCAACCACCTGGCCATCGACTACAGCGACGGCCTGTTGCTGACCGAGGAGTCCAACGACCCCGAACTCGTCGAGTACGCTCAACAGCAGGGCATTCCTGTGCTGGAGCCCGTGGACATGAAAGCCGACGGACCTGAGCGTATCCTTGAATTCTACGACCAAGTGGAACGAAGGGAGATAGATGAAGAGGAAGAGTAAGTGGCAATGGAAAATGGATAATTGAAAATGGACAATGGACAGTTGACAATGGACAACTGATATTTTATAATGGATAACGGCCAATTGACAATAGGAAATGGAAAATTGGCAATTGACCTTGTTACGTAGATAATTATTTTCAGAAGAAATGAAATACAGATTCGCCTTAGCGGCAATCATGGCGGCAGCGACCTTCTTCGCTGCATGCGACGAGGATTCGGGTACGATGGGCATCGTCACTACGCAGGACGCGGTCTCGTCTTTTTCCAATAATTTCAAGATTACGTCGAACTCGTTGCTTCTCGACTCCGTCGTCGGCAGCACGTCGAAATGCTATTTCGGATTGGTGCGCGATATCGAGACGGGTACCGACATACGTGCCGAGTTCCTCGCGCAGTTCCACACCTTCGAGGATTACGAGTTGCCTGACTACGAGAGTATTGTCAAGAACGAAGCGGGCGAGATCGAAGCCGACTCCGTAGAGCTGCGACTCTACTATGGCAATTATTTTGGCGAAGGCACGAACCCGATGAAGATGGCTGTCTTCGAACTCGACAGGGAGAATGTCATCCGCGAGGATCAGACTTACTACGCTACCGACGACCTCACGCAATTCCTGCCGGCCGACGCTACGCCTTTGGCCAGCCACATCTTCACACCCTCCGACTACACGCTCAGCGAGAGCGAACGCACCTCGTCTTCACATTATAATAATGTACGCGTGCGACTGCCGAAGAGCTTCGGAACACGCATTCTGCGAGCTGCCCACGAGCATCCCGAGTACTTCCGCGACTCCTGGCAGTTCATCCATCGCGTCTTCCCCGGCTTCTACTTCAAGTTGCAGAGCGGCATCGGTACGATGCTGACACTGGACGTGAGCGCGCTGAACGTCTACTTCCGTTATGTCGTCAAGGACAGCACGTATGTTGGCGTCTCGCGTTTCTCGGCTACGCCTGAGGTCATCCAAAGCACGATGTTCAAGAATGACGACCTTCAGAAGTTGATCAGCAACAATCAGCCCTTCACGTATCTGAAGTCGCCTGCAGGCATCGCCACCGAACTTGTCTTGCCCGTCAACGAAGTCTTCTCGGGACACGAGAACGACAGCATCTCGCGTGCGCGTGTCATCCTCACTCGCTACAATGATTTCGACGAGACGACGAATGCGCTCGGCATACCCTCCAATCTGCTGATGGTCCCGAAGGCGCGGATTCATTCCTTCTTCGCCAACCATCAGGTGGCCGACGGTATGACTACTTACACGACATCGTTTGCGAGCGCCTACAATACCTATACGTTCGACAACATTTCGCATCTGCTCTCTAGACTCTATCGTACGAAGCTGCAACGCATGGCCGCCGAGGGACTGACCTCTGCCCAGTATGACGCCAAATATCCCGAATGGAATCATGTGGTGCTGGTGCCCGTGAATATCGCCACGACGAGCGATTCGAGCACAGGCACGACCCGTCAGACTTCGGTCACGCATGACTTCAGCTTGAACAGCATTCGACTCGTCGGCGGTACCGAGCCTATAGACTTACAGGTGATTTACAGCTCTTACTTGAAGTAAATCCTATCTCAGGACTTTCTCTTCAGTGCATAATGAAAGCCCGACTCGTTGTAGCCGGGCTTTACGTTGTTTGTCAATAAGTATTGACTACTTCTTAGCAGCCTTCTTGGCAGGAGTCTTCTTAGCTGGGGCTTCCTTCTTAGCGGGCTCTGCTTTCTTGGCTGCAGGTTCAGCCTTCTTGGCAGGGGCGGCCTTCTTAGCGGGTTCTGCTTTCTTGGCAGCGGGCCCAGCTTTCTTGGCAGGAGCCTTCTTCGCGGGAGCAGCCTTCTTGGCAGGTGCTTCCTTTTTCGACTCCTCTTGAGCCTCGGGCTCTGCGGGCTGCAACTTCTGCAGACGAGCTTGCAGACGAGCAATCTCAGCATCCTTGACCGTAATCTCGTCGGCTTGGTTGCGGATGGTCGTGAGCAACGCATTCAGCTCGTCGTTCTCGATGTCGAGCGGATAGAGCGCGTTGACGCGGTTGATGAAGTCGCCGAGGATGTTCATGTAGTTGGTGAACGCATCATAAGGCGAATCGTAGATGCCGCGATAGAACCCGACGCCCATGTTCTTGGTCGTCATGAAACGGAAATTGTTCGAAGCTTGGATGCGGTCCCAGTCCTGAGTGATACGGCGGTCCTTGCAGATGAGCACGCGGTCGGCCACGCTATAGAGCTTGTCGAAAGCCTCGCGTTGCATCACATTACCGAGCCAGCAGCTGGTGTCGCGCTCTTCGTCGTTCCATGACATCGGATAGGGCACCTCGAGCGGAGCGACGCTCTTCGACTTGGAGACAATCTCGGACGGCGTGGCGAAGGTGATGCCACGATCCTTGGCCACAGCAGGCAGTGCCTTGATGAACTCGAGGATGTTACTGCTGAGGGGCTGATAGATGCCGAGTGCGCAGAGCTCCATGAAGATATTGATGACCTTCTCCTCTTCGGGCAGCTGGGCAATCCAATCCATATAGGTGTCGGCGAAGAGCGGGTACTCGTTCCACGAAGAATCGTTGAAGCGGAGGCTGATGTCATCGCTGAGTTTGTAGTCGCGAAGCAACAACTTGAGGTTCGGGTTCAGAGCGCAGTTGTAGACGAAGTGCGGGCTCTTCCATCCGAGGATGTGCTTAGCGCCTTCAGCAATCATACCCTTGTAACCCATTGAGGCTACAAGGTTACCGATGTCGTCGCTATAGATGAGCGAGCTATTCCGCAGCACGGTCGGCTTCTTGCCGAAGAGTTCCTTCATCTTCTTGGCCTGACGAGCTACTTCATCGCGGAAGACGTCCTCGTTGGCCAGAGAGCTGAGGCCGTGGCTATAGGGCTCGGCAAGGAACTCTACGCAGCCCGTCTCGTTCAGTTCTTGGAGGAGCTCAATCACCTCGGGGGCATACTGTTCGAGCAATTCGATGGCGCAACCCGAGATGGAGAAAGCCACTTTGAAGGCCTTGCCGTAAGTATTCGCCATCTCCAGGAACGTACGGAGGGCGGGAATGTAAGAACGTTCGGCGGTCTCGGTGATGCCGCGCTCGTTCTCATAGTCGTCGAAATAATAGTGATCCTTACCAATCTCGAAGAAACGATAGCGCTTGAGATGAACGTTCTGGTGGATCTCGAAATATAAGCAAATTGTTTTCATAAAACTATTTTATGATTTTATGATTTTTGATTTAATGATTGTCCATCGCTTTCCTTTGCGTTAGCCAAAATCCTTAAATACAAAATCTATAAATAATTAAACACGATTAATACCTTGCTAAACATTGGTCATAAAGCTTGCGGATACGCTCGCCAACCTTTTCCCAGGTGATGCCGTCGACCTCCTTCTTACCTTCGACCTGCAGATACTCATGGAGTGCATCGTTGGTGCAGAGCGAGTACATGGCGTCAGCCATAGCGTCGATGTCCCAATAGTCGGTCTTGATGCACTTGTCGAGAATTTCTGCGCAACCGCTTTGCTTGGAGATAATGGAGGGAACGCCGCTCTGCATAGCCTCCAACGGACTGATACCGAAGGGCTCGGAGACAGAAGGCATGACGTAGACATCGGAGTCGCGGAAGATCTCGAACACCTGCTTGCCCTTCATGAAACCTGGGAAGTGGCAACGATCGGCAATACCGTAGGCGGCTGCCATTTCGATCATAGCGTTCATCATATCGCCTGAACCAGCAAAGCAGAAGCGTACGTTCTGTGTACGTTCGAGCACGCGCTTGGCTGCTTCGATGAAGTACTCAGGACCTTTCTGCATCGTGATACGTCCGAGGAAGGTGATGACCTTCTCCTTGCGATCCTTGTAGGGCAGACGCTGGTCAACAATCTCCTGAAGCTCTGGAGCCAAGGGATAGACGGCGTTGTGCATAGCGAAGCACTTGGCTGGATCTTGTCCGTAGTGGTTGATGACCGTCTGGCGCGTCAGTTCAGACACACACATGATGCAGTCGGCGTTGTCCATACCGTTGCGCTCGATGCCATAGACCGTCGGGTTGACGTTGCCGCGCGAGCGGTCGAAGTCGGTAGCGTGAACGTGAATGACCAAAGGACGGCCGCTGACCTGCTTGGCGTGGATACCGGCAGGGTAGGTGAGCCAGTCGTGAGCATGGATGATGTCAAACTGCTCAGTACGGGCTACGACACCTGCGATAATCGAGTAGTTGTTGATCTCTTCGGTCAAGTTCTTGGGATAACCGCCTGCAAACTCCATACAACCGAGGTCGTTGACATGCATGTAATTGAAGTCGGCGTAGATGTGATCGCGATAGCGGTAGTAGTCTTCGGGATCCATGATGTTGCCCAAACGTTGCTTGACGTAGTCGTAGTCAACGTCGCGCCAGGCGATAGGCACGCTATTCATGCCAATCAACTTAGCGGCAGAACGATCTTCATCGCCAAAAGGACGGGGCAGGCAAAGCAACGTCTCGATGTCGCCTTGAGCCTTCAGACCTTGTGAGATACCATAGTTAGCGGTGGCAAGTCCACCAAACACATGAGGAGGATACTCCCATCCGAACATTAATACTTTCATAGTTGCTTGATTTTAGGGAGTTAGTCCATAATATATTTATCTAAGAGTTTAACCACGCGCATGATCTCGGCTACATTGGCAGCAAAACTCATGGCGCCGCGTCCGTGGAAGGGCGGATTGCCATCGAACACCTCGGGAAGCGTTCCGATGCAATGGTAGAAGAGTTCCTCTTCGTAACCTACGAGTTGACGCTCGACGAAGCTGACGCGTGAATAACCGAAGACCTTCAGGCAAGCCTCGAGGTAGAAACCTGCGAGCCAAGGCCAGGCGGTACCCATGTGGTAGGCGTAGTCGCGTTGCGTCTGCGGACCTACGTACATTGGGTTGTAGCCGCCGCTCTTTGGCGAGAGTGTGCGCAGACCCTTCGGCGTGAGCAGTTCCTTGGTGCACATGTCGAGGACGCCTTTCTTCTGCTTGGCGTCGAGTGGCGAATAGTCGAAGGCGCAGGTGAAAATCATGTTGGGGCGTACGCTCCAGTCGATCATCGTTCCGTCGACGTAGTCGAGCAGATAGCCATAGTCGTTGAGGAACGTGTCGACGAAGCTCTTCTTTGTCTTTTCGGCCATGCGCTCCAGCGGCTCTGCCTCGGCGGCATCGTTCATCGTGCGGCACACGTTGGCGCTGAACATCAAGGCGTTGTACCAGAGTGCGTTGAACTCTACGATATAACCCGAACGCGGCACGATGGGATGTCCGTTCTGGCTGGAGTTCATCCACGTGATGGCTTTGTCGCGACCGTTGCAATAGATGAGCCCGTTGTCATGAACGTAGAGGTTGCCATGTTTGCCTGCCAACAGCCATTCCATGATGTCGCGCAAGAGCTGGCCATACTTCTCGATGCCCTTGTCCATACCTACGAACTTGCAGTACTGCTGAATGCACCAGACAGCCCACAGCAAAATGTCGGGGTGCTCCATCTCATAGATGCGAACGCTCATGGGCTTGCCTTCGATGAATTCGCGAATACCTTTCTCGGCCGTCACCATGACCTTTTCGAAGTGGTCAATCTCGTTGTTGGTCAGCGTCAAGCCAGGCAACGACACGAAGAGGTCGCGGGCACGACACTTGAACCAAGGATAACCTGCCAGTATGTACGTTTCGCCATCGCGGTAGTTGAGGAACTGATGGGCGCTGTTGACGAGGCAATGGTAGAAGTTGTCACGCGGTGTACGAATCTTCTCCTCGTAGTCGGCCAAGTCT
>CADCOX010000029.1 GCA_902803195.1 uncultured Bacteroidales bacterium | reverse complement strand
GCTTTTCTTTGTATATTTGCACACGAGAAAGCATATTTCAACACAAAATTTTCATGACCCGAAACACAATGAACAGATTAATGATTACGGCTGTAGGGGCGCTGATGAGCCTCGCAGTCGCCGCACAAGAAACTATCAAGTTGCCCGTACCCGACCGCAGTGCCACCAACATGAGTGTCATGACTGCGTTGGCTCAGCGTCAGTCGATACGTAGTTTCTCGACGCGCGAACTCAGTGACGAACAGTTGTCGCTGCTGCTGTGGGCGGCCAATGGCGTCAATCGCAAGGATGGCAGGCTGACAGCCCCCACGGCTATGAACCGACAGGACATCCAACTCTATGTCTGCCGCAAGGACGGAGCCTACAGCTATGATGCGGCTAGCCACTCCCTCACGCTCGTCAGCCGCGAGGACTTGCGCCCCGCCGTGGCGGGCGACCGACAGCCATTCGTGCTGGATGCCCCCATCTGTTTGGTCATCGTCAGCGATCAGCGCAAGTTCGGTCAGCGGCCAGCACGAGACTTCAGCTGCATTGATGCAGGTTATGTCTCACAGAACATCTATCTCGCAGCAACTGCTATGGGCTTAGGCACTGTAGCCCGTGCGATGATGGACCGCGAGCGAGTCATTAAAGGGCTAGGGTTGGTCGAAGAACAGCTGCTGTTACTGAATCACCCTGTCGGTTACGTCAAGGAATGAGACGATGGACGAGCAGAAGCTGAAGGATTTTTTCGTTCATGACGAGTTTGCGCGGCAGAACGGCATTGCCATCGTCGAGGTGCACGAAGGCTATGCTCGCACGCGGGTGACCCTTGGGCCTCGCCATCTGAATGCTGGCGGCGGTGTGCAGGGAGGTGTGCTATTCACGTTAGCTGACCTCGCGTTTGCCGTTGCGACGAACAGCCATGGCACGCTCACCGTCACTACCACGGCCAACATCACCTTCGTCCGCAGTGCCGGCGTTGGCGCTGTCATCACGGCTGAGGCTCAGGAGGTTGTCGACCATCGACGACTGCCTTTCTGCGAGGTTCGCATCACAGACGATGAGGGGCAGTTGCTGGCCGTCTTCACGGCCAGCGGCTATCGCAAGGAAGGGGTGACGCTACCGTTCTGAGGTGGCGCGATGGCCCGTGGAGAAGAGGGGAAGAGGTAGTGGCGATGAAATCGCCACGAAAAGAACGGGACGAACTCATGAGCGGGAGTACGTTTGGGAGGGAACGAAGATTGTCGCACGGCTGTTCATGAGCGGAGCCGCTTATAGGAGCGAACCTTCTTTACCTATATACGCAGAGGCCTTTACGAATATTCGTTGAGGCCTCTGCGTATATACGTGAAGATAGTAAGATGCGTTTTTTTCCAGAGAGCGACTGTTCACAATGGCCATTGCCCAGTGGAGGCGTGTTGGACCTTATTTCCTGACAACTTTGTGAGCGACGCCTTGTCGCACTTCAATCACGCAGCCGCGGTGGTTGCGGTTGGCTTTTATCCCTCGTAGGTCGTAGGTCTGTGTGGGCAAGAGGGTAGGAGCGGAGGGCGCTGAGATGGCGTCTGTTGGATCGTAGAAGGGCTTGAGTGCCAGTCCGGGACGGCCTTGGGATGTGAAGGCGCCTTTGCCGTATGCGTTCCAGCCGAGTTTGCTATAATACGATGGTTTCCACCAACCATAGACCTCGGGTTCCCAGTAGAAGATGCCTGCGCATGATGACAGCCCTTTCACTTTCTCGAACAGGTCGGTCATCACTTGTTGGGCAAGCGTTTCGTTGGTCGCGCTGTAGCCTGTCTCGACAATCATCACGGGCACGCCAAATGTGCTGCCCAACGACTGGATATTGGCTGCCGTCTTGGCATTCTCGTTCTGCCACCCGCTCTCGGGATAGTGGGAGAGCCCAATCATGTCGAACTTGCCTCCATATTGTTTGAACGACTTGAAGAACCAAGCGTTGTCGTCGGGGCCTTTGTCGATGTGAACAATGACCTTGGTCTCGGGTAGCACGCGCTTCACGGCATCATAGCCTGCATTGCTGAGAGCGATGTAATTCGTCCAAGCGGCACTGCCCGACTTGTTCCAGTCGATCTTGCCCGAATCCCAGAGCATGCCCGAGCGCGTCTCGTTTCCCACTTGTACCCAAGCGGGCTCTATGCCTTCGGCTTTGAGGGCGTTGAGGATGTCTGTTGTGTGGTCGGCCACCGCCTGTTTCAGCTGCTCAAGCGAATAAGCAGTCCACGTCGATGGTTTGTCCTGCCTTCCGGGGTCGGCGAAGAAATCACTATAGTGGAAATCAATCAACAACGCAAGCCCTTGAACATGAGCGCGGCGTGCTTTCGCGAGGACGTCGGCCTTGTTGGACCATGCGCCATAGGCCGTCTGGGGATTAACCCACACCCGCAAGCGCACGGCGTTCATTCCAATCTGCCGCATCAGCGTCATCAACTCGGTCTGCTGTCCATCGGCATTGTAGAATCGCTTGCCGCTGGCCTCCATTTCGGTGCACCAACTGACATCAGCCCCCCGCGCGAAGGCGGGCGACTGAGCACGAAGGAGAACGTAGGATGAGGCCAGCAGCGCAAGGATAGCCCAGCGCTTGATCATGGCGTCATGCTCTTGAGGTTGTTCTGCTGAATGACCTGAGCCGCATGAGCATTATCATCGGTGCGGAAGATGAGAATGCCCTTGCTGCGGAGCAGGAAGGAGTACATGTAGGTGATGCTGATGCCCGCCTCGCTGAACATCTTGACGGCATCGGCAGCGCGACCGGGCTGGTCGTCGAGTTCGATGGCAAAGACATCGCTGATGGCTACGGCTATGCCTGCATTCTTCAGTTCCTCGCAAGCGCGTGTGGGCTCGCTGCAGATGATGCGATAGATGCCGTACTCAGCTGTGTCGGCAATGGTTGAGGCAATGATCTGGATGTTTGCTTGCTTCAGCACCTCGAGCACTTTAATGAGTGTGCCCGAACGGTTCTCAATGAAAATGGATAGTTGTGGGATAGTCATATTGCTGGAAGATTAAAGGATAATGTAAAAACTAATTTCGTGCATCTACTTACTGATATACTTTTCGCTTGTCGACTACGCGGACAGCCTTGCCTTCGCTGACGGGTAGCGTACCCTTGGCCACAAGTTTCACGATAGGCGTGAGCAAAATCTCGTCCTTGAGACGACGACGTATGTCGCGTTCCAGGTTCTGCAACTGCTTGTAATCGTCGGTCGGCTGGGCGAGTTCCACTTCTACGGTCATATTGTCGTTGTCCTCGTCGGTGGTGAGCGTGATGAGGTAGTTGTTGCCCAGCTCGCTGAACTGCATGAGGACCTTCTCAATCTGAATGGGGAAGATGTTGACGCCGCGGAGTACCATCATATCATCGGAGCGTCCGCGCATGCGGTCGAGGCGGATGTGGTTGCGGCCACAGGGGCAGGTACGGCCTAGCACACGAGTGAGGTCGCGCGTGCGATAGCGCAGCAACGGCATAGCCTCTCGGCAGAGGGTGGTCAACACCAGTTCGCCTATCTCGCCGTCGGGCACAGGCTCCAAAGTCTCGGGATCCACAATCTCAACGATGTAGTAGTCTTCCCAGAAGTGGAGTCCGTTCTGCTCAGGACATTCGAAACCTACGCCGGGACCGCACATCTCGCTCATGCCGAAGGAGTTGTAGGCTTTCACTCCCATCATGTCCTGAATGCGCTGTCGCTGCTCCTCGGAGTGCGGTTCCGCTCCGATGGCCAGCCCCTTCAGTTTAGTGTCGCGGCGCGGGTCAACGCCCTGCTCTTTCATCACCTCGTAGAGGCGCGTGACGTAGCTGGGCACAGCATGAATGCAAGTTGTTCCGAAGTCTTTGATGAACTTGATTTGGCGTAGCGAGTTGCCCGCGGCGGCAGGCACCGTGAGCATGCCCAAGCGTTCGGCTCCATACTGGAATCCCAGTCCGCCCGTGAACATGCCGTAGCCCGAAGAGTTCTGGAATACATCGTCGGGGCGCAGGCCGACCATCCACAGGTTGCGAGCGACCTGATTGGCCCACTCGTCCAGATCCTTCTGCGTGTGCAGGATGACCGTAGGATTGCCCGTCGTGCCGCTGCTGGAGTGCAGGCGTACGCAGTCGCGCAAGGGTACGCAGGCCATGCCGAAGGGATAGGTGTCGCGCAAGTCTTGTTTGGTCGTGAAAGGCAGTTTGCGGACATCGGCCAACGTCTGGATGTCATCGGGCGTGATGCCGAGCTCATCGAATTTCTTGCGATAGAACTCGTTCTTCAGACACTGACGAATGGTTGCTTGCAGGCGTTCCAGCTGGAGCGCCTCGATTTGCTCGCGTGTCAGCGTTTCGTTCTTGGGATTGAAGTAAGGTGAATTGTTGTCAATCATATCTTAACTTTAAATGAATATATCCATGTTAATCATCGACTCTTGCCTGCTGAATTCTTCGTTAAGGCGGTGGCGATGATCGTCATCACTCTCTCCTTCAGCATCGAACTCTGGCCCAGTTTCTTTAAATGTTCTGTATCTAGACTTTTAAGTCTTGATTTGAACGCATGCTAGAACGTCATAGCTTACGTTTGTCTATTACGTGGGCGCTCTTGCCTTGGCTTCGTTCGATGGTATTGGGGGCCTTCAGCTGCACTTTGGCGGCGATGCTGAGAACGCTCTTCAGCTTCGATGCGAGTTTCTTCTCGAGGGCATCGATGGCGGCAGGCGTGTCGAAAATGCCGGTGAAGTATTCTTGGCGAATCTCTACCTGCACCTGCAGCGTGTCGAGGTTGTTCACGCGGTCGACAATCATCATATAACGCGGCGCAAACTCGGGCATCGACAGCACGACACTCTCCACCTGTGAGGGGAAGACGTTGATACCGCGGATGATGAGCATATCGTCTGAACGGCCTTCGATACGACTCATGCGAACGGCCGTGCGCCCACAGTCGCAGATACCGGGCATTAACGAGCATAGGTCGCGCGTGCGATAGCGCAGCACGGGCATGCCCTCCTTCGTCAACGTCGTGAAAACCAGTTCGCCCGTCTGCCCGGCGGGCAGGGGTTCTAGCGTCACGGGATTAATGATTTCGGGATAGAAATGGTCTTCGCAGATGTGCGAGCCGTGCTGCATCTGGCATTCATAGCTGACGCTGGGACCCATCACTTCGGAGAGGCCATAGAGGTTAAAGCCTTTCAGCCCTAGGCGGTCTTGGATTTCCTGTCGCATCTGCTCGGTCCAAGGCTCAGCACCGAAAGCACCTACGCGCAGCTTGATATCCTCCTTGCGGATGCCCAGCTTGTCCATCGTCTCGGCCAGATAGAGAGCATACGACGGTGTACAGGCGATGCCTGTGATGCCGAGGTCGCGGATCAGTTTCAGATGCTTCTCGGTATTGCCCGTGCCAGCAGGGATTACGCTGGCACCGATATGTTCTACGCCATAGTGGGCACCGAGTCCGCCTGTGAATAAACCATAGCCGTAGGAGACAGAGAAGATGTCATTGCGCGTCACACCATAGGACGTCAGGCACCGAGCCATACACTCGCTCCAGACGCCGATGTCCTTGCGGGTATAGCCCACGATGGTGGGGTTGCCGGTCGTGCCGCTGCTGGCATGCACACGGATGATCTCGCTCTGCGGAGCTGCCTGCAGCCCGAAGGGATAGTTGTCGCGTAGGTCCTTCTTTGTCGTGAAGGGTAACTTGCGGATATCCTCGATGGTTTGGATGTCATCCGGCCGTATGTCCATCTCCTGCAACTTGTTGCGGTAGAATGGGACGTTGTGGTAGACGTATTCTACAATCTTGTGAAGGCGTTTGCCTTGGAGCGCGCTCATCTCGTCGCGGCTCATACATTCCTTGTTCGGATTCCAGATCATGTTGTTTTTTGTGTCGTTAAGTGGTGAATCCTCTGCAAAGGTACGATTTATTCTGCTTTTTTGAGCAAAAAGTAAGAAAAAGATTCACGAAAGCCGCAAAAAAGCATTAAATTTGCCCCCGAGTTAAGCAAAATAACAATTTCAAGCCGTGATTAATCAACAATTACTACAGCCCGAGAGCATCGCTGTCATCGGTGGCTCCAACAATACGCATAAGCCTGGCGGCGCCGTCGTTCGCAACCTCATCAGTGGCGGCTACGCTGGTACGCTGCGCATCGTCAATCCCAAGGAGGATGAGGTGCAGGGCATCAAGGTCTTTCACGATGTGAAGGAACTGCCGCCCACCGACTTGGCCATTCTGGTCGTGGCAGCCAAATACTGTCCCGACTATGTCGAATACCTCGCTGCCGAGAAGCACGTACGCGCGTTCATTATTATTTCGGCAGGATTCAGCGAGGAGACGGCCGAGGGTGCCGCGTTGGAACAGCGCATCCTCGATAGCTGCGACCGCTATGGCTGTGCTCTCATCGGCCCTAACTGTATCGGATTGCTCACACGCTGGCATCACTCGGTATTCACTAAACCCATTCCTCGTCTCACGCCCAAGGGTGTGGACTTCATTTCCGGCTCGGGGGCGACCGCGGTATACGTGCTCGAGAGCGCTGTGACCAAGGGACTTCCGTTCAACTCTGTCTGGTCGGTGGGCAATGGACGTCAGATAGGAATAGAGAGTGTGCTCGAGTACATGGACGAGCATTTCGATGCAGAGCACGATTCGTTGGTCAAACTGCTTTATATCGAGAGCATTGCCGACCCCGATAAACTCCTCTTCCACGCCACTTCGCTCATCCGCAAGGGTTGTCGGATAGCTGCAATCAAAGCTGGCTCGTCGGAGAGTGGAAGCCGAGCAGCCTCGAGCCACACGGGAGCCATCGCTTCGAGCGACTCGGCTGTAGAGGCGCTCTTCCGCAAAGCTGGTATCGTCCGCTGTTTCTCCCGTGAGGAATTGACCACAGTAGGTTGTATCTTCACTTTGCCACGCTTTACCGGCAAGAACTTTGCCATTGTCACGCATGCAGGCGGACCGGGAGTGATGCTGACTGATGCTTTGTCAAAAGGCGGCATGAGCGTGCCGGCGCTGACGGGACCTGTGGCTGACGAACTGAAAGCCAAGCTCTTGCCAGGCTCATCGGTTGCTAATCCCATTGATATTCTGGCCACAGGTACGCCCGAACATCTCGGCATCGCCATCGACTACTGCGAGAAACATTTCAGTGAGATCGATGCCATCATGGTCATCTTCGGCACACCAGGACTGGTACAACTCTACGAAGCTTACGACGTCCTGCACAAAAAGATACAGGAGTGCAGCAAGCCGATTTTCCCCATCCTTCCGAGCGTGAACACGGCAGGCCCTGAGGTCCATGAGTTCTTGAAGAAAGGGCACGTCAACTTCTCCGACGAAGTCACCTTGGCCACCGCGCTGACGCAGGTCATGAAGACGCCTGAGCCTGCCGACCAGAACGTCGTCGTGAATGGCGTCGATGTGCCTCGCATCCGTCGCATCATCGATGGCATCCAGGGCGACGGCTATATCTCGCCAGCGTTAGTCCACGAACTGCTTGCGAGCGCCGGCATATCGACAGTACCTGAGTTCGTCAGTGCCGAAAAGGCTGATTTGCTGACATTCGCCGAGAAATGCCATTACCCCGTTGTGGCCAAAGTCGTGGGCCCTGTCCACAAGAGTGATGTCGGAGGCGTTACGCTCAACATTCGCAGTAAGGAGGTCCTCAGCGCAGAATTCGATCGTATGATGAACATCGAAGGCGCCACGGCAGTCATGGTTCAGAAGATGCTGAAGGGTACCGAGTTGTTCATAGGTGCTAAATACGAGACGCATTTCGGTCATGTCGTCCTCTGTGGCCTCGGCGGCATCTTCGTCGAAGTGCTCAAGGATGTCTCAAGCGGTCTGGCACCGCTCTCCTACGAGGAGGCCTATTCGATGATTCACTCTTTGCGAGGATACAAAATTCTCAAAGGCACGCGAGGGCAGGAGGGTATCAACGAACGCAAGTTTGCCGAAATTATCGTGCGACTGAGTACCCTCCTTCGTTTCGCCACCGAAATCAAGGAGATGGACATCAACCCCTTGCTTGCTGATGCTGCTGACATCATCGCTGTCGATGCCCGCATCTTAGTGGAGAAGTGAAGGCAAGATACGAGGTTTATAGACGAACACTTCGCGTTCATAGACATGTTCACTAGAGTGCGCGAACAAAAGAAGAGGAGGACAGCTCGTTGGCTGTCCTCCTCTTCTCTCTTTAAGTCGTTCGTTCAGAATTGGTTGAGGCGGCTGGTATCGATGTTTGTTGCTACACCGCCGCGCTCTATCTCTACTTTGTCGGCAGTGCCGCTCAGGTTGATCTTCGAGGCTCCATCGCAGTTAGACTGAACACTCGCGCAGTCGAGGCGTGCATCAAGCTTAGAGGCTCCTGTGCACCACGTACGCAGGGCATTGCCTTTGAAGTTGACCTCGCCTTTGCTGGCGCCTGAGAAGCCTACTTGCAACAGCTTGCAGCCCTTGGCGTTGAGCGTGAGTTGGGAAGCGCCATTGACATTGAAAGTGGCCTTGTCTGTAACCACAAAGGAAGGGTGTGTAGCCTTGCTGGCGCCGCTCAGGTGGGTGACGGCCTCTTCCTCGGCATTCAGTTTCTGGATGTCAACCTTGCTGGAACCGCTCACGCTGGCCTCGTATTCCTTGCAGGCGGCACTGCCCACATGCACTTCTGAACAGCCACTGATGCTCATCTTCAGGCTTTGACTCTCGATGCTATTGGCTTTCAGTTTAGAGACGCCCTCAAGGCGTACATACAAATAGTCGGGCATCATGTCAGTCGTCTCGAAGGTCGAGACGCCGCTGAGCAGAATGTTCTCCAGGCATGGGGCTGTCAGCTGGAGGATAAAGTTGTGCTTGCCGTCGGGACGATCTTTCTGCTTGACGTTGTTGAATTTCTTGCTGCGCTTGGCGGTCACCTTGAGTTGGCCGCCTGTAGCCGTGACCTCCATCTCGTCAAGCAGCTCGGCACGCCCCGTCAGTTTGACACTGTAAGCATTACCTTGAGTATAGACCACCTTCACGACGTTGCTGACATCGAGAATAGTAAAGTCGCTGAGGTCATACGTGCGTGTCGTGAACACACTCCCTTTAGCAGCAGGCGCTGCCGTTGAACGGCTGAGCGTGCGCTGAGCCGGCGAGGGAGTCTTTGCCATGACACATGAAAGGCTGGCGATTGTCGCGATAGCTGCGACTAAGAGAACAAATTTCTTCATGTCTATGTTTGAGCTAAATTTTACTTGTTTTTCATTCTGATGACGATGGTCACTTTGCCGTCGCGAGCCTGCATGGGGTTCTGGCCGGTATACTG
>CADCOX010000028.1 GCA_902803195.1 uncultured Bacteroidales bacterium | reverse complement strand
TGCCGAGTACAACGCGCCGCAGCAGAACCAATGGCTGCGACTGATGATTGGTCCCCTGCTCTACTACCACTACGGCAAGACGGGCTTCGCCTATCGTTGGGCGATGGAGGACCTGGTCGAATACGGCGAGCGCCCTGCCTACCTGCGCTACCTCCACAGCGTGGCACGCCTCAACGGTGAGGATGCACTCACACAACGCTACGAGCGTGCCCTCGCGCGTACCTTATTCTTCAAACATGCCTGCGCACACGAGGAAGAGGAAGCCGCTGCCATCCAGCCTCTACTCAACTACACCGACCAACTCGACGGCGACAACGGTCTCGTGGAGTTCTATCTCCTCCATAGCTTTGCCCTCAGCGAGGGCGGTTCGCGAGAGATGGTGGAACTGTCCCTCATGAACGGTCTCATCACCAAGGACCTCACAGGCTTCTGGCCTCGTTTCCTCGCCCTCCTGCCCATATGGCAAGGGCGCATACCGACTCATTATCAGGAGGCTGCCCTCATGGTAGCTCAGCTCCAAGGTGGTGCTCCTGTCAGCGACCTACCCATCGACCCTGCCATCAGCCAGCGTTTCCAACGCTTGGTCGAAGCCTCCTCACGCATGGGCGACAACGCCGCCAACGCCACCGTCCTGCGGCCTGAGTTCGGCAACACGTATTGGTACTACTACTTCTTCGTGGAAGGGTTGAAAACGAGGTGAAGCTGAAAAGTTGAAAGTTCTTCAGACTCGCTTCGCTCGAAGAAGCGTCGCAAGCGCCGAGCGGAAACGTTGAAACGTTGAAACATTGAATCATTGAAAGATAGTTGACAAGTTGACAAGTTGACGAGTTGAAACATTGAAAGATAGTTGACGAGTTCTTCGCAAAGCGAAGCGAACAGAGCTCGAGCGGAAACATTGAAAAGTTGACCAGTTGAAAAAGTTGAAACATTGAAAAGTTGTACTGACATACTAAGCCTTTTAGCACTTTCGTTAGCTTTCGCACTGACGGGCTGCACCCCATCCCTTCCCACCACCTTCGAGGAAGCGACGTGGGAGCCTCCTGTCACGCCCAATAACTTCGGTGCCACCCTGCCGCCCAACATTGCACCGCTGAATTTCCGCATCCTGCAAGGCGATGCCTCTGAGGCGATTACACACCTGCATTCACGCAATGGTGGAGAACTCATCGTTGGCGGGTGGGATGTCTGTTTTGATGAGGACGAATGGCATCAGCTGCTCGACCAGACGCGCGGCGACAGCCTCTTCTGCGACATTTACATGAAGGCTTATGGCGTCTGGGAACACCTCCCCACCCAGCGTTTCTACATTGCCGAAGAGGACATTGACCCCTACATCACCTACCGACTCATACGCCCGTCCTACGTCACCTACGAAGAGCTGACCATCAACGAACGTTGCCTCGAGAACTTCGACGAACGCGTCATCTACGAGAACATGCGCTTCGAGGACAGCGACCAAGGGCAATGCATCAACTGCCACATGCCGCGCAACTGGAACCGCGAGGCTCAGAGCCAGTTCCATGTCCGTCAAGCCCTCGGAGGCACCGTCTTCATCAACGGCGACAACGCCACCAAGGTGAACCTCAAGACCGATTCCACGCTCAGCGCCGGCGTCTATCCTGCCTGGCATTCCACCCTGAACCTCATCGCCTACTCCGTCAACGAGACGGGGCAGGTCTTCCATACCCTCGACCCGCAGAAGGTGGAGGTCATCGACTATGCCAGCGACCTCATCCTCTACGACCCCGAGTCCAACGCCGTGCAGCACATCGACCGCACCGCCTCGGAGTTCGAGTCCTTCCCCGCCTGGAGTCCCGATGGACGCACGCTCTACTATATTGTCGCCCACTACACCCCTCGTGCTGACGACATCGACGCCGACCTCGACACGAATTACGACCAGCTACACTACAACCTCTATGCCCGCTCGTTCGACCTCGCCTCCCGCCGCTTCGGACCTCGTCGCCTCGTGTTCGATGCTGCATCCGTGGGCAAGAGCGTCAGCGTGCCTCGCGTGTCGCCCGATGGCCGCTATCTCATCTTCACGCTTGCCGACTATGGGCAGTTCCACATCTGGCACAAGAGTGCCGACCTCTGGCTCCTGCCTCTTGAGGGCGAGGCGACACCACAACCCCTGCTGACCGTGAACAGCGAACAGGCCGAGAGCTACCACACCTGGAGTTCCGACGGACGATGGATTCTGTTCTCATCGCGCCGTGATGATGGCAACTACACACGTCTGTATATCAGCTATTTCGACAGCAAAGGCCGTGCGCATCGTCCCTTCCGTCTCCCTCAGCACAAGAGCGATGACGACGACCTGCTGCTCCGCAGTTACAACGCTGCCGAATTCCTGGTGCAGCCCGTTCGCGCCACCCAGCAGCAGCTCCAGCATGCCATCAAAGCCGATGCTCGCGCAGCCACCTACGCTGGCTCTGCCCTCCTACAGCCTGAGGCCGACACCGCCACCGTCAATAGACCTGACGCCGCTGAACGCCGCAGCAGCTCTGTAGGATACTGAGGGGGAAGGGGGAATGGACAATGGACAATGGACAATGGACAATGAATAATGAATAATGAATAATGAACATCGACATCTCGAAATATCGAAATATCGAAATCCCTGAAACCCTCGAAATCCCGAAATCCCTGCCCCCTGCCCGCGACATCCTGAACCCTCGAAATATCATAAATAATTAAAATATCAAACTATGAAACTACAAACGACCCTTCTTGCCGGCTTTCTCACACTGTTAGCCGCCCTGTTGCCACAGGAGGTGAACGCCCAGAATGTGATGCCGAAGCGAGGAGACAAAATCACGACAGCAGATGGCGTGTTCGTCGTCTCGGGGGACAACCTCATCCCGAACGCCTCGTTCGACGATGGCTTTGCCCATTGGAAAGCAGGCGATGGCAACGACCTCGCGGAAGAGAACTTCGCCCTTGAGTCCTCGGGTGGTGCCGACGGAGGCGCTTACATCCGTGCCCTGGGCAGCGCAGGCAGCGGCTCCAACAAGTCTATCAAGACGGGCTGGGCCGTCGAAGTGGGCAAGACCTACCTCTTCTCGATGTGGGCCAACCGCCCCAGCAGCGGC
>CADCOX010000027.1 GCA_902803195.1 uncultured Bacteroidales bacterium | reverse complement strand
TTAAGTGTTTGTGCGCTGATGGTCAGGCCGCTGATGATGGCCATGACGAGCAAAGAGAAGCGGGTTTTCATACAGGATAAGTGTTAATTGTTGCGTTTACAGCGGCAAAGATAACTAAAATATAAATACATCCCGTTCTTTTTCAAGAAAAAAGAAGCAGAATGTTATTTTGTAGGACGTAAGCGTCATCAATATCTGAAAATCTATTCAACGATACAATGATTTGTTCTGCCTTCGTCTCGTGCAGATGGTGAGAACGCGTTACGTCTAAAGTCGAAACGCTAGGAGGGATGAAAAAGAAACCCGCTCAGCTCCAATAATGAGCGAGCGGGTTAAGTTTTATTGTTTTAGCTTGAACTGTATCTGCCACCCACGATGGAGGAGGTAGATTAAGGCAACCTCGATAAGGTAGGCTATCAGATAGCTGTACCAAAGATAGCCCGGAGCGTAGCGTGCTATCAGCCACATCACAGGGATGACGGTGAGTGAGAGTGCCAAGGAGATGAACAGAGCCATACGATGGTAGGAATAGAGTTTATACACAACCATAATCGCATAGATATAGCAGAAGGGGACAAAGCTAAGAGCAAAAATGCGCAAGGCATGGTTACTCTCTGTTAGCACTTCAGATGTGGTGGCACCGAAAAGTTCAGCCACATATTGAGGGAACAGACAAACGAGGAGGCAAGTGATGGCCATCGCCACTGTGATGAAGCCAAAAGACTTGCGTAGCACGAAATGGAATGAATCTTCATCTCCCTTACCTACTTGGATAGCGCCTAACGACTGCAGCGTACGGCAGGTGCCTGCCAAGAAAAGATTGTAAATCTGCAGCAGATTCATGCAGACAGCAAAGATGAAGATACCATTGCGGCCTGCCGTAGACAGTACGATATTGTTGGCACTGAAGAGTAGCAAGGTAAGACATACCGAGGCGATGGCTAAAGGAGCACCCTGCGAGATGATATTCGCCCATTCGGGTGCTTCATGTTTAAGGGAGAAGTAGAGATGATTGTCCTTGTACCAATAATGCCTGAGCATCAAGAGTATGCCGACCAGATGACCAATAATTGTGGCCATTGAGGATCCTGCGATGCCCCAATCGAAGACACTGATGAAGACGATATCGAGGATAAGGTTGACAGCATTGTCTACAAAAATGGCAAACGATACAAGGCGAGGGCTACCATCGACGCCAACCATCGTACTAATGGCCCACATCATCAGATAGGCCGGTCCACCCAACAACAACGGACGCAGATACTCAAGGGTAGGTTGTAACAGGTGCTCATTGTCGCACAGCAGTGCGGCTGTCTCATTAGGTATGAAGATACCTGCCAACGTGAAGGCCAATCCGATCAGGAAACAGCCTATCATGGACTGAGTATAAAGGTAACGAAGGCGCGTCTGGTCGTTCTTTCCAAGCGCCATTCCTACCAACATGCCAGCACCGGTCTCAACCAATATGCTCAATGTAAACATCAACTGTATTATAGGTTTAGACAGGTTTATGGCACTGACTCCGTCTTCGCCGATGAGGTTACCGACGATGATGCCGTCAACGACATTGCCCAAACACCCCGATAGCGTGATGAGAATAGACGACCACAGATAGCGCCAGAATTCGGTGCTGAGAACTGCTCTCTCTTGATTATTCATGGTTGATAAACGATTTTAGAGTTTGACAAGCAAGGGCACTTTCCCTCCCTTTTTGTTGGGTATAAAGGGTTCAGTGGACCATGTCACGCTGACATTTCGGCACCCTTGGTTGGCGAACACTTCCTCCAAGCGGCGGCTGAAGCCGTCGAGTACTTCGGCTGCATCACGACCCGCCTCGATGGTGGCACGTACCTGCATGGTATTTTCGGAGGTCTGTACAAATTGGTAGCGACAGATGCCGGGCCAAACCTCGGCTTCGCTGTCGGGCCCGATCATGCTGAAGGTCTGTCCTCCCAGTGTGCAAGCATCATAGCTGCGGCCCTTGATCTCCATGATGGGCAGTTGGCAGCAGTCGCAGTCGGAAGGACGTATACGCACGACATCGCCGACATAATAGCGAATGACAGGCTGTACGAAGTTGGCTAAGTCGGTAACGAGAATGCCTTCGGACCATTCGTTGGGATCGGTGATGACGTGGCCGTCCTTGTCCACCGGTTCTACGATAATCCAATCGTCGTTGATGTGGAGATGTGGACAGTCATGCGTCATGGCGATTTCACCGCCCTCAGTCATGCAGTAGTTGTTGGCTACGGGGCAGCCGAAAGCCTCCCGAAGGAGGTAGTAATTCTTCTCGCTAAGCATTTCCGAGGAAGTCGCTAGATGCTTGAGGTTGATGTGAAGGTTGCCCTTTTTCTGTTCTACGGCCAGCGGCACCATTACCGATGGATAACCTGCCATGGTTTCAGGCTGGTAATCATTGAGGACGTCTACGATGTGACTAATACTGTCGAGCACGGAAACACCCAGTAGGTGATGCTCATAACCAGGGTTGGCAGCCCGCATCCTAAGGAGAGCCCCATAACTGGAAGCTCCATTGGAGAGGTATATGCATGAAGCGCGCTTATGCTTACGGAAGTCGAAAATCTCGGGGTCAACACTGCCAAAGAGGCGCTGCCCGATGAGTTGGGCATGTATCTTATTGCGATGATCATCACGCACCATCAGGAGGGGATTGCCAGTCGAACCCGATGTATGCAGGGCCGTGTAGTCGCCAAGGAGCTTGCTCTGGTCCTCGCTGGCATCACGATCGACATAGTCTTCTACCATCTTACGCGTGAGTCGACGATCAGTGACCCAATCATTGAAGTGCTCCATCAACGTCACCTTATGCGTCACGGGCAAATCGGTGAGTTTGAAATCATCGCCGATGTTAGCATAGAGTTCGGCGAAATAAGGCGAGTTGGCCTTAGCGTAATTTACCAACTCACGCAGACGTTGCTGTTGCAGTTTCATACGTTCGGCATGAGGAAGTGTCGCCCCCTCAGCCACAAGGCGTTTAGCCTCTGCAAGTTCTATCGTTTTCATTGTCTGTATTTATTGAGTTTATATCTAATGTTTGTCGTGGAAGCGGCTCACTCGAAGAATCCGAAACCGCCAATGGCGGTGAGCATACGCTCGACGTAGTCCCAAGAAGTATGAGACCATGCAAAGCCAAGACGGTAGAGCACCTGTGTCGTATAGTCATTGTCGCGACTGACATCCGTAGTCTTCTGCCCGTGGGCCATATCCTGATAGGCCAGTAGCGATGACATCTGACGAGCCTTCTGCGGGTCGTTCTTAGCCTCGTCCATCACGGCGGCGAACTCCTCTTGCTCGACGAAGCGAACGCCATCGCCGACGGTGGTCAGTCCTTGCAGGACGTCGCCGAGGAACTGCGTGTGGATGTTGTAGGGATGGAAGACGCAGCAGGCATCTGGCGCCGTGGCCAACAGGAGGATGGCTTGTGCGACCTCGTTGATGGGCGAGAACTCGACGCGTTTGTTGCGCATGGCGTAGGGACAGCAACCGAGCATGTTGTAAACCTTGATACGTCCCATGAACGAGTTGGTCGAGAAGTTGGCCTGGAACTCGCCGTCGGTACTGCGTGCGGCGAGGTTGCCAACGCGCATAATCTTAGCGTTTAGCCCATGCAAGGCCACGGCATCAAGGATGAGCCGCTCGGCCATGAACTTGGAGTAGATGTACTTATTGCCAAGGTACTGACCCATGAAGAGGCGCTGTTCAGTGAATATCTCATCCTTGGGCTCGCCTACCCACAGACCGCGCGTGCTGGCCGTAGAAATATGTACAAGGCGTGCGCCCGTGCGCAGGCAATAGTCGACGCACCGCTTGGCACCGCCGATGTTGACATCCTCGATTTCAGTGCCTTCACTGAAGTGCTTGACGATGGCGGCGCAATTGAAGACGGAATCCACTTCGAGGCCTTCACCAAAGTCGCTGGTGACATCGCCAAGGACCACATGAAGGCGCGTGCCGAAGAGATCCTTGAAGGCATCGGCGAAATAGTAGTAGAGCAGCGTGCGCAGACGGCGCTCGGCGGCCTCTTCGCTCTTGCCGCGAACGAGACAGTAGATGTGGGGTGCGTCGGAGTTAATGAGTTCGCGCAGGATGTGAATGCCTAAGTAGCCTGTGGCGCCCGTCAGCAGGACGTTGCCCAAGGCGTGACGCTCGCCGTTACGGAATGCTGTGAGGGTGTTGGCCGCCAGAGCATTGTTGATGGCCGTGTAGTCGAACGACGAGACCTCGTCGGCCCCTGCGGTGTCGCTCTCGCCCGTGATGAGGCGTGCCAAGGCGCGAGGGGTAGGATTGGCGAAGACGTCACCGTAGGCCACGTGCAGGCCGGCCTTGTCAGCCTCGATGATGACGCGCGTGACGACAAGCGACGTGCCACCCAACTCGAAGAAGTTGTCGGTAGCGCCTACCTTATCCATCTGCAGGATCGTTGCGAAGATGTCGCAGAAGGTGCGCTCGGTCGCGTTGGCTGGCGCCTCGTAAGCGGAGGTAATGGCCAACTGAGGCTCAGGCAGCGCCTTGATGTCGGTTTTGCCATTGGGCGTAATAGGCATGGCGGCAAGCTGCAGGTAAGCTGTAGGCACCATGTATTGCGTGAGGCTCTTCGAAATCTCTGCTTTCAATGCATCGGGCGCTATTTCGCGGTCGGCGGTATAGTAGGCGCAGAGGTGCTCCTTGCCGCTCAGCTTGCGAATGAGGATAACGACCTTCTCGATGCCTTCCACCTTCAGCATCACATTCTCGATCTCTCCGAGTTCGATACGTAGTCCGCGTAATTTGATTTGATGGTCGGTGCGTCCGAGGATAACGACATCGCCGTCAGGCAGCCAACGGGCATAGTCGCCCGACTTGTAAATGCGCTCGCCATGATAGTCGACAAAGCGTTCACGCGTCATCTCATCGAGGTTGTTGTAACCGCGAGCCACACCGCGACCGCCAATATAAAGTTCACCCACTACGCCAACGGGCAATTCGTTGCCATCGCTGTCGACGATAAATTCCTTGACATTCAGCTGCGGCTTGCCTACTGTTACCATCTCGGCATGAGTCAGTTCCTTATTGTTAGAAGCTACGGTGATCTCCGTCGGACCATAACAATTAAAGATACGTGCGTGTGTGACGCTACGCATCTGCGAGAGCAGTTGATCGGAGAACTTCTCACCGCCGGCACGGCAGATCTTGACGCCTGCCAGTGCGCGGCAGAAATCATCGCTCGTAAGCCATGTAAGCCAGCGCGAAGGAGTGCCGGAGACCATGTTGATACGTTGGTCGCGAATCAGGTTTGCCAAATCAAGCGGGTTGTTGGCCTGCTCCTCGGTGGCTACGATAAGCGTCTTGCCGTTGAAGTAAGCCATACCGATGTCTTGCAGGGCTGCATCGAACGAGATGGTGGTCACGCTCAAGATTCGTTCGGCGTCCGTGAACACGGCATTGGCAAAGACATTGGCAGGATGACCATAGAGGTAGTTGCAAATGCCTTCGTGGCGAAGCATGACGCCCTTAGGACGACCTGTGGAACCGCTGGTATAAATGAGGTAGGCAAGGTCGTCGGGAGTGATGTTAGTAGTAATGGGATCGTCGCTAACAGAACCATCCAAAAGTTCCTCTACGTCGATGGCCTTGTCGGCAGGAACCGTGCCTAGGCGGTCGGCAGTTGTTATGATGTAGCGGGCTTCGCTGTCCTCAAGAATGAGGCGTACGCGGTCGGCCGGATATTCAGGATCGCAGGGGATATAGGCGGCGCCGGCCTTAAGCACGCCGAAGAGTGAGAGGATGAGACGGCTGGTGCGCGGCAGCAGCAGCGCCACACGGTCGCGTTCCTTGACACCTCGAGCACGCAGGGCGGCTGCTATGCGGTCGGTAAGCTCGTCCATCTCCTGGTATGAATAAGTAGCATCGATGGCGACGAGCGCGTCCTGCGTAGGATGCTCCTGCGCGAAATGATGGATGCATTCGTGGAAAAAGCGGAAAGGCGCTTCGCCCGTGGCCACCTGACGCAGACGGCTGAGTTCCTGCTCCTGACGGGCACTGACGATAGAGAGCTTACGCACTGAGATCTGAGGCTCTGCCATCATGCGCTCGGCCACAGCAACGATACTCTCAGCCAGTGCCTCGCCTAGGCGGGCGCTGTAGAGCGAATCGTCGTACTGAACGACAACGCCACGCGATTCAATCTTGATGTTG
>CADCOX010000026.1 GCA_902803195.1 uncultured Bacteroidales bacterium | reverse complement strand
TGTTTTTGTTCTTTGGGCACAAAGATAGATATTTATGCCCATCTCTACTTCCTTTTTTTCATCAAATCCTTACACAATTCTTTTTTTTGAGCGAAAATAAGCTTAAATACATGCCAAAGATGGATAATTGGATGTCAATAGAACTCGGAGAATCAGCCTATCGATGTCATGTAACTAACGCTTCTTTCCATCATGACAGCACGTATATACGTGTAGGTCGATGCGTATATACGTAAAGGCCGATGCGAATATACGTGTAAGCCGATGCGTATATACGTGTAAGCCGATGCGAATATACGTAAAGGCCGATGCGTATATACATGTAAGCAGATGCGTATATACGTATAGGCAGATGTCTTGGAAACTCTGACACTCTCGGCTAATCCTCAGCGCATTCATACATGCAAGGCCCAAGTCCATCTTTTCAGGGCATCTGCCTATTGATGTAGCTCATCATAAAAAAAAGTCCATAAAATTGCGGCCGTTTGCAAATAAAGAATTATCTTTGCGCTCAGAAAGCCCCATAAAAGGGGCTGTGAGCTGAAATGTCAAGCTCGCAGAGCCAAGAACCATAAAGGGAAACTCCAATAAGAACCAAAAAGAAACGACCCATAGAAAAAAAGAAAGCATCAACATGGCAAAAGTAATGATCATCGGCGCCGGTGGCGTAGCTACCGTGGCAGCTCACAAGATGGGGCAGAACCCCGAGGTGTTCACCAGCATCATGATAGCCTCTCGCACAAAGGCAAAATGCGACCGTCTGGCTGCGGCTGTGGCTGCAGCAACTGGCCACAAGGACATCCAGACCGCACGCGTCGACGCTGACAACGTGCCTGAGCTCGTGGGCCTGCTCAACGACTATCGTCCCGACATCGTCGTGAATCTGGCACTCCCCTATCAGGACCTCACCATCATGGAGGCCTGCCTGCAGACAGGGTGCAACTACCTCGACACGGCCAACTACGAGCCCAAGGACGAGGCACACTTCGAGTACTCGTGGCAATGGGCCTATCGCGAGCGCTTCGAGAAGGCAGGACTCACAGCCATCCTCGGATGCGGCTTCGACCCGGGCGTCACCTCGATCTACACTGCATACGCCGCCAAGCACCACTTCAAGGAGATTCAATACCTGGACATCGTGGACTGCAACGCTGGCGACCACCACAAGGCCTTCGCCACCAACTTCAACCCTGAGATCAACATCCGAGAGATCACGCAGAAGGGCCTCTATTGGGAAGATGGCAAATGGGTGGAGACCGAGCCCCTGGAGATTCACAAGGATCTGACTTACCCCGAGATAGGGCCGCGCGACAGCTACCTGCTCCACCACGAGGAGATTGAATCGCTGGTCATCAACTACCCGACGATCAAGCGTGCCCGCTTCTGGATGACCTTCGGCCAACAGTATCTGAAGCATCTCGAAGTGATCCAAAACATCGGCATGAGTCGCATCGACGAGATAGAGTACGAAGCGCCATTGGCCGACGGAACAGGCACAGCAAAGGTGAAAATCGTTCCCCTACAATTCCTCAAAGCCGTTCTGCCCAACCCGCAGGACTTAGGCGAGAACTACGAGGGCCAGACCTCCATCGGCTGCCGCATACGCGGTATAGGCAACGACGGCAAGGAACACACCTATTACGTATATAACAATTGCTCGCACCGCGCTGCGTACGAGGAGACAGGCATGCAAGGGGTGTCGTACACTACAGGCGTGCCCGCCATGATTGGCGCCATGATGTTCCTCACTGGCAAGTGGGTTATGCCTGGCGTGCACAACGTCGAAGAGTTCGACCCCGACCCCTTCATGGAGCAGCTGAACGCCAAAGGTCTGCCCTGGCACGAGTTGCACGACATCGACTTGGAACTTTAAAAGTGAAAAGTGAAAAATGAAAAGTGAAAAATAAGAATAACTTATTTAAGCTAAAAATGACGAATTAACGAAATAACGAAAACAGAAATAATAATGGCTAAACAAGAACAACCAGCGAACGACAGAGCCGCTCGCCTACAAGCCCTACAAATGGCGATGGCCAAGATCGAGAAGGACTTTGGCAAGGGCAGTATCATGAGACTCGGAGATCGTGCAGACGAGAAGATAGATGTTATCCCTACGGGAAGTATCTCCCTCAACCACGCCCTCGGCGTAGGGGGCTATCCACGCGGTCGCATCATCGAAATCTTCGGTCCTGAGAGTTCAGGTAAGACCACTCTCACCATTCATGCTATCGCCGAAACACAGAAGGCAGGAGGCGTGGCAGCCTTCATCGATGCCGAGCATGCCTTCGACCCCACGTATGCTGCCAAACTGGGCGTGAATCTGCAAGATTTGTGGATCTCACAACCCGACAATGGTGAGCAAGCGCTCGCTATCGCCGACCAATTGATCAGCTCGTCGGCCGTAGACCTCGTGGTCATCGACTCCGTAGCGGCGCTGACGCCCAAAGCCGAAATCGAAGGCGACATGGGCGACAACAAAGTAGGCCTGCAGGCACGGCTGATGAGTCAGGCTTTGCGCAAACTCACCGCTACCATCGCCAAGACCAAGACTTGCTGCATCTTCATCAACCAACTGCGCGAAAAGATTGGCGTCATGTTCGGCAATCCCGAGACCACCACTGGCGGTAACGCCCTGAAGTTCTACTCCAGCGTGCGCCTCGACATCCGGCGCATCAGTAGCATCAAGGATGGCGACGAAATCCTCGGCAACTTGACACGCGTGAAGGTGGTCAAGAACAAGGTAGCACCTCCTTTCCGCAAGGCTGAGTTTGAGATTACTTTCGGCGAGGGTATCTCGCGAGTGGGCGAACTCGTTGACCTCGGCGTCGAATACAACATCATCAAGAAATCTGGTTCTTGGTTCAGCTACAATGATTCCAAGATCGGACAAGGGCGCGAAGCTGTGAAGAATGCTCTGCGCGACAATCCTGAACTTGCTGAGGAAATTGAAGCTAAAATCGTCGAGGAGATGAAAGCAAAGTCATAAACAGGCGGGCCCCTTCTGTCACAACAGGAGGGGCCTTGACGTACCTATATTACGCCAACTGAAAACCATCAATAAACCTATTCAACGATGAAAAAACTCATTCTTACAATGGCTTTTGGGCTCGTAGCTGTCGCCACAAACGCTGAAGTGACACTGCCCGGATGGATGTCGTCCAACATGGTACTGCAGCAACGCACGACCATGCACCTGAAGGCTACGGCCAAGCGCGGAGCCACCGTCAAAATCACCACCTCTTGGGACAAACAAACCGTGAAGGTGCAAGCCGACAAACAGACAGGCGCCTTCGACTTCGACCTCCGCGTGCCTGCTGCCGGAGGACCGTACACGCTAACCTTTGACGACGGCAAGAAGACCGTGCTCGACAATGTGATGGCCGGCGAAGTGTGGTTCTGCAGCGGACAATCCAATATGGAGATGCCCGTCAAAGGATGGGGACAGGTCAACAACTGGGAACAGGAAGTGGCCAATGCCAACCATCCACTTGTGCGCCTGTTCCAAGTGGATCGTGCCGTGGCTCACACCCCACAGACACGGGTGCCCATAGGCCACACCAAGGGATGGGCTGTATGCTCGCCTGCAATGGTGGAGGAATTCTCGGCATGCGCCTATTTCTTCGCACGTGAGGTATCACAAAAGCTAGGCATCGCCGTGGGCGTCGTCAATAGCTCGTGGGGCGGCACACCCGCCGAGAGCTGGACGAGCCACGAGGCACTCGCCGAGGTGACAGGATTCGAGGAACACCAGAAGCGCGTCTTTGCAACAGGCTTCAATGAGTCGAAATTCAACCAACTCTACCAAGAGGAACGTGCTGAATGGATGAAAGAAGCCTTCGGCAACGACAAAGGCCTCAAGGACGGCAACATCGACCAACCCGTTTGGGGTGACAGCAACCTCGACGACAGCGATTGGCAGACGTTGGCACAACCTGCTCACTGGGATAATGTCGAAGCATTGAAGAACTTCGACGGCATCGTTTGGATGCGTCGCTCAGTGGACATACCTGCCGCACTGGTCGGCAAGGAACTAAAACTCAAACTAGGCCCTATCGACGATGAGGACATCACCTATTGGAACGGACGTCGCGTAGGAATGACTGCGGGCTGGAGCTATGAGCGCACCTACACCGTACCTGCAGAACTTGTCAAAGCAGGGCGCAACGTCATCACCATACGCATCTATGACCACAGTGGCGACGGCGGTTTGGTGGCCAACAAGGACGCCTTCAACATAGAAGCTGGAAAGACCAAGATATCGCTCACCGGCGACTGGAAATGGAAGATGAGTATGGACGCAAAAAGCGTGAAGAACCTCTCTGGGCGAGTTGAACCCAAGACACCCAACGATGCTTGGTTCCCAGCCAACCTCTACAACGGAATGGTGGCACCCTTCCTCGACATGCCCATTCGCGGGTTCCTCTGGTACCAGGGTTGCTCCAACGTAGGTCGTGCCGTGCAATACGAGAGCCTCTTCCAACGCATGATCCTCGACTGGCAAGCACGTTTCAACCGCACTTCCGAGGTGGGTGCCTATCCCAAACCCCAACAGGACGAACGCCGACGCGGTTTCTTCGGCATGCAGGACAGCAAGGCTATCCCCTTCTACTTCGTGCAGATTGCCAACTACCGCTGGGAGAAGGACATTCAACCCGAGTCGGAATGGGCCGCCATCCGCGAGGCTCAGCGCAAAGCCATACAACTCGACGGCGTAGGCATGATGGTTAACATCGACATCGGTATGGCGATGGATATCCACCCGAAAAACAAGCAGGAAGTGGGACGCCGACTGGCGCTTCTCGCCTTGAATCGTACCTATGGCCGTGAAGAGGCTTGCGCAGCACCTGAATACTATCAGATGCGCGTCAGCGACGGCAAGGCCACCCTGTTCTTCCGTCCCGTGCAAGGCAGCGATGCCCTCGCAGAGAACACCGACATCAAGGGCTTCACCATCGCAGGTCCCGACCACATCTGGCACGTAGCCAAGGCACGCGTCGAAGGCGAGCGATTCATGCAGCGCGTGATCGTAGAATGTCCTGAGGTGCCCTACCCCGTCGCTGTACGCTATGCATGGGCCGACAATCCGCCGTGCAACCTCAAGACCATCTCAGGACTGCCCGTAGGCCCCTTCCGCACCGATGACTGGGCGGACTTTAAATAACGGGAGCGATAACGGGAACGAAAACGGGCGCTCGGCGCGAAGCGACGTTTGACCTTTCAAGGACTTAAACGGGAATGGTTATTTCCATGTTCTTACATTCATTTCCGCGTTTCCCGTATTGCAAAAACATTAAAAATCCAACGTCAGTTGCTCTTCTGGCAACAAACGGAATGTCATCCGGTGGTAGGGCGAAGTGCCATACTGCCGGATGGCTTCTCTATGGGCCTTGGATGGATAGCCCATATTCTTGTCCCAACCATATTGAGGGAACTCTTGCGCAAGCAACTTCATACGGTCGTCACGATAGGTCTTGGCCAACACGCTTGCAGCTGCAATGCTCATGTAAGTCGCATCACCCTTTACAATCGTGTCGGCAGGCGTCACATGTTCGACTCGCGAACCATCGGGCAGCAATGCGTGATAAGGCATCCACCGATTGCCATCGACCAGGATATGACCAACATCCATACCCAGTTTGTCCAGCGCACGCTGCATGGCCTGTATCGAGCAGCGCAGGATATTCAACCGGTCTATCTCAGTAGGCGAGCACTCGGCCACAGCCCATGCCGTCGCCTCACGCTCGATAACCTCGCGTAGGGTGTAGCGCTGACGCTCTGTTAACTGTTTGGAATCATTCAGCAGTTCGTTCTCGAAATTGGCAGGCAATACCACAGCCGCCGCAAACACAGGACCAGCCAGACAACCACGGCCAGCCTCGTCGCAGCCCGCCTCAATAACATCGGGAGTATGGAAGACTTTCAGCATAACGCCGCAAAGGTAATGCTTTTCAATCGCTCAAGCATGGCCGAGAGTGCTAAATAACGTTAAGGAATTCGAGCGCAAGAACCTGCCTATAACGCAACACAAAGAATTTTGTAGAATTGTCCCTTGGTTTCGATGAATTATTGTATCTTTGCACCAACATCTTGGCGAAAGGAACATCGACCAAGAACATGCTCACCTGCAAATATGAAGAGGCTCTTATTTTTCACATTCCTTTTTGCTGCCTTATTACCCGCAGCACTCATTGCCCAAACGCTCACCAGCCCCGATGGACGCTATCGGTTCAGCTACTGTCAGGTAGGATGTGCCATGGGCTATTGCATCACGTTCGATGGCGACACTATCGTCCGTCCCAGCCGATTGGGCGTGGACATCGAAAACCAATTCTTCGAGTCGGCGCTGGCCGTGCCCCGGGGCAACAATGTCGATTGGAGTGCCGACCTCGTCCTTTGCGGCGAGGAACTGACCGAGCGCGACACGACATGGTCACCCCTCTACGGCGAGAACGCCCGCATTCGCGATCACTACCGCCAGCTCGTCCTTCATTTCGAGAAAGGGTCGAACGGCCAAGGCAAAGTTAGCGAGGGCTACGACAAACGCAAGTTCTATGCCTTGGATGTCATCGTCCGTGCCTACGACGAAGGCGTGGCGCTACGCTACCATTTCCCTGAGACCAGCAATGGCCTTTTCCTCCATGTCACAGGCGAGCGCACAGCGTTCCGCATGCCTGCCGGCACGATGGCGTGGTACGAGGAATGGGCACAAGGGCCCTACGACCTGCGGCCGCTGCGCCAACCATGGGAGGAGAGCGAACGCCCGCTGTTGATGCGTCTGACTAACGGCACTTACGTAGCGCTGCTCGAAGCCGGTCTGCTCAACTTTCCCCGTGGTAAGTTCGCGTTGGCGGCTGATGACGAACTGCAGGTGCGCCTTTATGGCGACGTGGACCTCATCTCGCCCTTCGACACGCCTTGGCGCGTCGTCATGG
>CADCOX010000025.1 GCA_902803195.1 uncultured Bacteroidales bacterium | reverse complement strand
GGAACGTTAACGATAACGATAACGGGAACGTTAACGATAACGGGAGCTATAACTAATTTTCTACACTTTCAGGGGCAATATGTTCGGCGAACGTTTAGACGCCGTCCTCGTCGTCGGGGCTGGTGTTAAGGTCAGCTTCGCCACGTTCATCACGCTGGATAGCGATGCCTCCTTGGCGGTCAATGCGCAGGAGAAGGGGTTCCATCATGTCGCTCTGAGGCAGACTGACGCTGACAGCAAAGGTGATGGCCGGAAGTGTTTCGTCGCACATCATGCCGTCGAGAATGCCCTTCGCACGGAAATCGCTGGAAAGATAGGAGGCAAAAGCACCTTTTGTGAAACGGCGGTCAAAGTAGGGATGACCGTCGGCTTGAATGGTGAGTCGGTAGACATTGTCGGCATAGCGCGTGCCTTCGTCGTCAACAACCATCGGCAGGCTGTCCGAGGCCTCGCGATGGATAGCGTAGACGTAGGTGTGACCCTCGATGCGGACGGTGTCGGCATAGTTGTAAGGCTGCATGCGCTGGATGCCGTCAGCCTTAGCCCCTTCAGCGGCATACTCGTTGACACCCGTCGCTGCGTTCTCAGTCGTAGGTTTGTTGACGCACGCGGCGAGCACGAAAATGGCTGTCAGGAGCGTTAAAAAGAGTTTTTTCATACGTTTTCTTGTAAATAACGCCGCAAAAATAAGCATTTTTTCGATTCTAATCGTCAAGAGAGGGACAGAAAAGAGAAAAAAAGTTATCTTTGCACCGAGAAATGAAAACAAAACGACTTTTCGGGGCTTTTAGCCTCATCATTCTGTGGTGCTGCATGAGTTGCACTCACGGACAGACGTCCACCGAGGCTGCCATCGACTCGACGGTAGTAGAGGACTCCGTGGACTTGGTGCTGGCCGTAGCTCGCACGTCGCGACTCTACACCGCAGAATACCGCGTCCACAAGATTGTGACGCACTCCGACGTGAAACTGCTGCGCACGACGTTGTTGGGACACAAGTTCGACACAAAGCTGTCCTTGGGCGACCGCAAGATAGCCATTCCCATCGATGTGACGCTGAAGGCCTACGTGGACTTCTCGACGTTCAACGAGAGCCAAATCGAGCGCTCGGCCGACGGGAGACAGATTCACATCATCCTGCCCGACCCGAAGGTAGTGGTGACCTCGTCGAAGGTAGACCACGAGTCGACAAAGCAGTTCACCGACATCCTGCGCAGCGACTTCACCGACGCCGAGATGACAGACTACACGAGTCAGGGCGTGCGCTCCATCCTGCGCTCTGTTCCGCGCTTAGGCATCCTCGAGACAGCTCGACAGAGCGCTGCCGCCACGCTGATTCCGTTGGTGGCCTCGATGGGTTACTCGCCCGAGGACATCGTTGTGACTTTCCGCAAGAACTATACCGAGGCCGACCTACCGCTGCTCATGGACAACGAAAGGAGCGTAGTGAAATTCTGACGGCATATTCATCAACACACGAACAATCGCATGCAACCAGATAAAAGCAATCATCTTCTCTCGAACGCGCTGCTGATCGCCACAGCGGTCGTCATATGCGCACTCTTCGTGCGTAAATGCCACGAGGACCGCGAGATCTTCGATGTGGAAGTGGTGGACGAAAAAGCCATCGACATCACACCCGCGCAGATTCGCAGCATCGAACGCATTGGCGAGTGGGAGTTCCTCTCGATTGCCGACGAGGAACTCATCGACACCATCCGCCATCGTACCCTCGGACGCGATGACCGCCTCGTACGCATCTATCGCGGCACACTCCGCTTGGGCGTCGACCTGAGCAAATGCGAGGAGGGATGGGTGCAGGTTCATGGAGATACGATTGAGGTGGCTCTGCCGCCTGTAGGACTGCTGTCGGAACGCTTCATCGACGAGGCTCGCACACGGGCTTTCTTCGAGAGCGGTACATGGGATGCACGCGCGAAGGAACAGATGTATCGCAAAGCCGCTCGACAGATGAGACGTCGCTGCCTCACCCCCTCCAACATCGAGCAGGCACGCGAGAACGGACGCGAGCAGATGACAGCTCTCTTCCGCACTTTCGGTTTCTCGACTGTGGAGGTTAAGTTTAAATAAAGCAGAGGGGCGGTTAAATAAGGGGGAGGCTTTAACAAGAGGGGCGGTTAAATAAAGGGGAATCATAGAAACAGTTGACCTGTGTTTACTCGGCGACAGATACTCGGCGACAGAATCGCCGAGCGCTATCGAATGGATGAAGACGTTCCGAAGCCCTTACAGGTTTTAGGGTAAGGGGAAATTATCTTATTGCCAATAAAAAGGAAGGCCCTTATCTTATTGCCAATAAAAAGGAAGACCCGCCGAATGGCAGGTCTTCTTCTGTTATTTGCCTCTATTCAAATCAAAGGAGCGGGGCTGAAATCGGCTATCGCAGACGTGAGCGTCTGTTGTTTGCCTCTATTCAAGCCAAAGGAGCAGGGCTGAAATCGGCTATCGCAGACGTGGCGTCTGTTGCCTCTATTCAAATCAAAGGAGCAGGGCGTCTTATAGCAGCGCCTCAACTTGCTTCTCGACATCTTCCATGTCATGAGTGGGCTCGAAACGAGCGACGACGCGACCCTCACGATCGATGAGGAACTTGGTGAAATTCCACTTGATATCGGGCTTGGAAGCAAACTCAGGATCGGCCTTGCCCAGCATCTCGTTGAGCAGGGGCGTGAGCTTGTTGCCCTCGTCGAATCCTTCAAAGCCCTTCTCGCTCTTGAGCCACGTGTAGAGAGGCATCTCCGCGGGACCATTGACGTCGGCTTTGGTGAACTGCGGGAACTTAGTGCCATAATTCAGTTGGCAGAACTGAGCAATCTCCTCGTCGGTACCGGGAGCCTGCTGACCGAATTGATTGCAGGGGAAATCGAGAATCTCAAAGCCGCGTTCATGCAGGCGCTCGTACATCGCCTCGAGAGCTTCGTACTGAGGCGTGAACCCGCAACGGCTGGCGGTGTTGACGACAAGGAGCACCTGTCCCTTATACTGGGCAAGGCTGACGTCGTTCTGTTTCTTGTCCTTAACGGTGAAGTCGTAGATTGTCTTCATTGGTGTTGTTTTTTGAGTGAGGGAATTAGTAGAATCTTTGACGTTGAACTTAGTGCTACAGGCCGTCATGATGGCCATAGCGGAGAGAGCTGCGAGGGGCAGCAGATGACGAAATGCGTGTATCATACTTTATTCGTGTTGTTTGTGTGAATAAATCGAAGGAACCAAATAGCCAAGCAGATAGCGAGGGCGAAGCCTGCGCAGAGGCTGATGGTCTGGTTGAGTTGGAAACCCTCGGGAGCAGCAAGGATGTAGGAGGTCACGACAATGGTCATGAACACAGCAGGCAGGAATGCGATCCACGGGTTGCGACCATGATGGTGAAGCCAGACGGCAGCTGTCCAGAGGAAGCAGGTGGCGAGCGTCTGATTGGTCCAAGCGAAATAGCGCCAAAGTACATCGAAGTCCACGAAGACGAGAGCGGCCGAGATAGCGAAGAGCGGCAACGCCAACACGAGACGGTTCACAATCTTCTTCTGATTCAAGTGCATGAAATCGGCAACGATGAGACGTGCCGAGCGGAAGGCGGTATCGCCCGAGGTGATAGGAGCCGCTACGACGCCGAGGACGGCAAGGATAGCACCAATGCGCCCCATCCACGTCCTACAAATCAGGTTGACAAGCAAAGAAGGGTTCGTCCCTTTGCCGCCTGCATTCAGGATAGCAGAGAGGGCGTGATAGGGACCTTGGCCTACATAATGTCCTGGGGGGACAGACTCTGCGGCAGCAAACTTGATGGCTGCAGCGGCCCAGATCATGGCCACAATACCCTCGGTGATCATAGCGCCATAGAAGACGAAACGGCCGCGGCGCTCATTCATGATACAACGCGACATCAGAGGCGACTGCGTTGCGTGGAAACCGCTGATGGCGCCACAGGCGATGGTGATGCAAAGGAACGGGAAGATAGGCAGTCCCTTTGGATGATGACTCACAAAAGGAGCATCGGTTATCTCGGGCATCCACCCATAGCGAGTGAAAATGCCATAGGCCACCCCGACGGCCATGATGAGCAGAGCAGCGCCGAAGATAGGATAAAGCCGTCCGATGAGCGTGTCGATGGGCAACAAAGTGGCCAGCACGCAGTAGAGGAACACGAAGCCTAGCCACATCCAGCGCCAGGTGGCCATGTCCAAGCCCCACGCATCGCTGGTCATCGAAGAGAGCAGACCTGCGGAAGTAGTCACGAAGACTGTTCCGACGAGCACCAAGAGCACAATCGAGAGCACTCGCATCGCCTGGCGAGCCCCATTGCCTAACTCATTGCCTACCATCTCGGGCAGCGATGCGCCATCCTGACGCAGCGAGATCATGCCGCAAAGGTAATCGTGGACAGCACCCATGAAGATGCAACCGAAGACTATCCACAGATAGGCAGTTGGACCAAACAAGATGCCCATGATGGCACCGAAGATGGGTCCCGTCCCTGCGATATTGAGGAATTGAATGAGGTAGACACGCCACGTGGGCATCGGTATGTAATCGACACCATCTTTGAGGCGATAGGAAGGCGTCTGGCGTTCGGGCTGAACGCCAAATACTTTTTCCACAACAGCTCCATAGAGGAGATAACCCAAGACGAGGGCTACGAGGGCTACTGAAAAGGTGAGCATTTTTTCTTTTTCCCCAGACGGAATACCGTCAGGCACAGTTTATAGATAGGTTGTTTTATTATGAAGCCAAGCATCCAGTACGACCATCGCGGCCATTGCCTCAACAATGGGCACCGCACGCGGAAGGACGCAGGGGTCGTGACGACCACGAGGATTGATGGTGACAGCGTTGCCGTGGATGTCGATTGTCTCTTGTGGACGCAGCAGCGTCGCTACGGGCTTGAAGGCTACGCGGAAGGGAATAGGCTGCCCGTTGGAGATGCCACCTTGGATGCCGCCAGAGTGGTTGGTAAGGGTCACGCTCCCCACTCTATCTTGGGAGGTGAAAGCCACCGAGCCTTGATCATCATTATTTCCAGAGGATAGGGAATCCTTACCCTCACGTGGGGAGTTAGAGAGGGGCTTGTCATTAACCTCACTCCCTCGCTTCTCGGCCATTGCGAAGCCATCGCCATACTCGAACCCTTTGACGGCATTGATCGAGAGCATAGCGGCACCAAGTTGAGCGTGAAGCTTACCGAAGACCGGTTCGCCGAGTCCTACAGGACAGCCTGTGATGACGCCTGCGATGATGCCTCCGATGGTGTCGCCCTCGCCCTTCACTTGAAGGATGAGTTCTTCCATGCGCTGCGCAACTGCGGGGTCGGGACAGCGGACGGCATTCTGCTCGATGAGCGAGAGGTCGAGTTGAGTCCAATCGCGCTCACAAGCGATGTCGCCAACCTGTTGGGTCCAAGCCTTCACGTCGATGCCGAGTTGTCGCAGGCAGAGTTTGGCGATAGCGCCACCGACTACGCGACTGATGGTCTCGCGCGCCGACGAGCGTCCACCGCCGCGATGGTCGCGCAGTCCGTACTTCATATAATAGGTATAGTCGGCATGCGAGGGACGGAAGACGTCGCGCAGGTCGACGTAGTCTGTCGAGTGGTGCTGCTCGTTGCGGACGATGAAGCCGATGGGTGTGCCCGTGGACTTTCCTTCAAAGACGCCAGAGAGGATTTCCACGCGGTCGCCTTCGTTGCGCGCCGTGGTCAATCGACTCTGCCCGGGACGACGGCGGTCGAGTTCAGCCTGGATGAAGTCCAAGTCGAGTTCGATGCCTGCAGGACAACCGTCGACGACGCCACCGATGGCTGCGCCATGACTCTCGCCGAAAGTAGTGAGCCGGAAGAGGGTTCCGAAAGTATTCATCTGTGTGAGTGTTCAGTTCGTAGTTTCGTTCATGAACAACCGCCGCAACTGCCTCCGTTTCCGCAGCCGCCACTTTTTCCGCAGCCTTCGCCGCAGCTGCCACAACCGCCGCTACAGCCGCCACATTCGCCGCTGAGGATGCGAGCTGTCATCTCGATCTCCTGGAGCGTCGGTTCGCGGTTCTCGTAGACGGTGCCTGTGAACTGCAGCGCCTTACCCGCAAGCGGGTTGTTGAGGTCGAGGGTGACCTCGGTGTCGGTCACCTTGACGACGGTGCCTTGGAAATGGTTGCCTTCGCTGTCCATGAGTGGCACTTCGGCTCCGGGGTAGACTTCTTCCTCGACGAAGCGGCCATTGATCTCGAAAATCTTGCGGGGAACGGCGCGAACAAGCACTTCGTCGCGCTCGCCAAAAGCCTCGGAGGGTTGGAGGGTAAAGTCGAACTCCTCGCCATCGTGCAACTCGCTGATGCGGTTCTCGAAAGCTTCGATCATCAGTCCCATTCCTGTCACGAAACCTACGGGCTTCGTCTCCTCGGTCTCGTACAGCAACTTGTGGCTGGCAGCCGTGTTGGTAAACATCCGATAGGACAACTTAATATATCTCTGCGACATAATTTTG